>CAZONY010000089.1:0-9087 GCA_964581215.1 uncultured Chitinophagaceae bacterium
CCCGTCATCGCGGATATCGATGGCCGCTCCTTCCTGCCGGCGCTGCGGGGCGAAGAGATGGACGGCTGGGATCGCGTGTTCACCCAATACAACGCCGCCTTTGGCGACGCCTGGCTGCCGATGCGGTGCGTCCGCACCAAGAACCGCGCCTACATCTGGAATGCGTGGAGCGACGGGCGGAAATCGTACCGCACGGAAAACATGGCCGGGCTCACCTGGAAGGCGATGCTGGCCGCCGCGGAGCACGACCCCGCCATCCGGGCCCGCACCGACTTTTACCTGCACCGTGTACCTGAGGAGTTCTACGACCTCTCCATGGATCCCTGCGAGCGGACGAACCTGATCGCCAGCCCCGCCCACCAATCCGAGATCGAGACTCTACGGGCGGAACTGCTCTCCATGATGCGGCGTACCGACGACCCGTTCGCCGAGGCCTTCGCCAATCGGGGGGAGCGACGGCTCGTATCAGAGACGATCGAGGCCCTCACCCGGGACGGCGATGCCCGGCGGCGGTGACGGCCGCGGGACCGTGTCCTAATTAAGCAGCACTTTGGCCGGCAAGAGTACACTCCCCGCCGGCACAGTATCGTTCTTGGTCGCGGTCGCTGAATGGACATTCACCGTCGATGAGGAGCAGCAGATGACAGATCACCAGGACGACACCCAGGCGGTCGAGCGGCTCGGTCAGGCCCGCGACGCGATCGTGAACGAGCTGCGGAAGACGATCGTCGGCATGGATGACGTCATCGACCAGATGATGATCGCGATCTTCGCCCGCGGCCACTGTCTCCTGGTGGGCGTACCGGGGCTCGCGAAGACGCTGCTGGTGAGCTCCCTGGCCCGGACGATGTCGCTGGGATTCAAGCGCATCCAGTTCACCCCGGACCTGATGCCGTCCGACATCACGGGCACCGAACTGCTCCAGGAGGATCCCGAGACGCACCGGCGCCGGTTCCAGTTCCAACGCGGCCCCGTGTTCACCAACCTGCTCCTGGCCGACGAGATCAACCGCACGCCCCCGAAGACGCAGGCGGCGCTCCTGGAGGCGATGCAGGAAAAGCGCGTGTCGTCGGGCGGCGAGGAGTATCGGCTCGACGCCCCGTTCTTCGTGCTCGCGACGCAAAACCCGATCGAGCAGGAGGGCACCTACCCACTGCCGGAGGCCCAACTCGACCGCTTCCTGTTCAACATTCAAGTCGGCTATCCGAGCCATCAGGAAGAGCTCGACATCATGCGGAGCGTGACGTCCGACGAGGAGCCGGAACTGCGGAAGGTGGTGGACGGACCGGCCATCCTCGCGTTTCAGCACGTCGTGCGGCGGATCCCGGTGGCCGACCAGGTGTTCGAATACGCCGCGCGGCTGGTGCGGGCGACCCGGCCCGGGGGCCCCGATGCCCCGGACTTCGTCAGGAAGCTCATGTCGTGGGGGGCCGGCCCGCGGGCCTCGTTGAACCTGATCGTCGCCGGCAAGGCGCGGGCCGCGTTGCGGGGCCGCTGCCACGTCTCCGAGGAGGACATCCGCGAGGTATGCCTGCCGATCCTGCGGCACCGCATCGTCCCCAGTTTCGCCGCCCGGTCGGAAGGCATGACCGTCGATGCCCTGATCGAGAGAATTCTCGCCGAGGTGCCGGCCGCCGCCGGAGCCCGCCGCAAAGCCGTTTGACGATCCCGGCCGGGCCCTCCCTCCCTGCCCCGCCGCGCCCCGCCCGTTGCCCGCCGTCAGAGTCCCGCCGATGCCCGAAGCCCTGACGAACACCCACTATCTCGATCCGGAGATACTCCAGTCTCTCGGAGATCTCGAGCTGATCGCGCGGGAGGTCGTGGAGGGCCTGCGGGTCGGCAGCCATCGCAGCCCGCTGCGGGGATTCAGCACGGAGTTTGCCCACCACCGCCAATACGCCCCGGGCGACGCGATCCGCGACATCGACTGGCGGGTGTTCGGCCGGACCGAGCGGTATTACACGAAGCTCTACGAGGCGGAGACGAACTACGACTGCCACCTGCTCATCGATGCCAGCGCTTCGATGAACTACGCCTCGGGGAAGGTGAGCAAGCTCGAATACGCGAAATTTCTCGCCGCCTCCCTCGCCTACATCGTGCTCCGGCAGCGCGATTCGGTGGGGCTCTCGGTGTTCGACTCCGAGGTGCGGGCCTACCTGCCGCCCCGGTCAACCATGGGCATCCTGGTGCAGATCGACCGGCTGCTCCGCGACGCCCGCTCGGTGCCGCGCACCACCATCGACCGGCAACTGCACGACATCGCCCTCATGATGCGTCGTCGCTCGTTCGTGATCGTGATCTCGGATTTCCTGGCCGATGTCGAGGGCATCCTCGGCGGGCTCGACCACCTCCGGTTCGACGGCCACAACGTTCTGATCCTGCAGACACTCGATCCCTACGAGATCGAGTTTCCCTTCACCGGCACCTGGCGGTTCGACGGCCTCGAACTGGAAGAGCCCCTCACGACGCAGCCCGAGCGAATCCGTGCCGACTATTTGGCCCGCTTCGCCGCCCACCAGCAGGCCCTGCGGTCGGGATGCATCGCCAACCGCATCGACTATGCCCTCGCCGACACCTCGCGGCCGCTCGATGCGTTCCTGAGCGAGTTCTTCCACGAGCGCGAGGCCACCATGCACGGCGGAGGCGCGGCCCGCCCATGACCTTCCTCAACCCGCTGCTGCTCATCGCGACCCTCGGCCTGAGCCTGCCCATCCTGGCGCACCTGCTCAACCAGTTTCAGGTGCGGCGCACCGACTGGGCGGCGATGCGGTTTCTCGATCGCAGCGTGCGGGTGCGGTCCCGCCAGCTCCGGCTCCGGGATCTCCTGCTCCTGCTGCTGCGGTGCGCCGCGCTCCTGCTGCTGGTGTTGGCGCTCGCGCGGCCCGCCTGGACGGGCCGGTGGTCGGCCACCGCGGCGCTGCCGGGCGAGCCGCGGGCCGGCGTGGTGATCGCCGTGGACGCATCGTTCAGCATGGGCGAGGGCGCCGCGGAGGCCTGCCGGTTTCGACGGGCGCTGGGGATGGTGGAGGTGATCGCCAGCCGGATGCAGCCGGGCGACCCGGTGTCGCTGGTGCTGCTCGGCGACGAGCACCGTGTCGTGTTGCGAACCATGGCCTACGACGAGTCGCGGTTCCGCGAGGCGGTGGAGGGACTGGGCCCCGGGCCGGGGGCGCTCGACCTCGACGGCGTGCCAAAATTGCTCGCCGGCCTGGCGACAGACATGAAAGCGGTGCAGAAGGAGATCTACCTGATCACCGACACGCAGGCCCGTGATTGGAGGCAGCCTTCGGATCGGCTGCGGGAGTCGCTGGCCTCTCTGGGCTCGGCGGCGAAGGTGTTCCTCGTGCCGGTGCCGGGCGGGCCGGCGAATCTCGCGGTGACCGACCTCGACCTCGTCTCGGGGGTGCTCCGGAAGGGCACCACCGCCCGCTATCAGGCCACCGTGCGCAACTTCGGCCTGGAGCCGGTCGCCGACGTCGAGGTGCGGTGCCGCGTTGACGACGTGCAGATCGACGCCAAGACGATCCCGCTCGTCGCGGAGGGCGGCTCGGAAACCGTCTCCCTGTTCGTCCCGTTCCACAATGCCGGACCAACCCGCATCACCGCCGAGATCGGGGGCGACACCCTCGCGGCCGACGACGTGCGGCGGACCGTGGCGGTGGTCCGTGACCGGGTCTCCGTGCTGTGCGTGGACGGGTCGTCGGGCGATACCGGACGCCTGATCGCCGCCGCGCTTCTGGCCCGCGGCGACGCCACGGAGGGCGAGGACTACGCCGTGCGGACGGTGCCCTGGCTGGCGTTGCCGGCCGAAGACCTCGACCAGGTGGATGTGATCGTCATGGCGGGAGTCCCGGAAGTCACGCCGGAACAGGCTGATCAGCTCGCCCGCTTCGTCCGCCGCGGCAACGGCCTGGTCTGGTTCGCCGGCGACGAGGTCAGGCCATCCGCCTGGAACGAGCGCGGCCTGCCGCTGCTCCCCGCGACCCTGGGCGGGCCGGTGAATGTCGGCGCCGACGGTGGTGCGGGCCGGCCGCTCGATCCCGGCATGCCGGAGCATCCCGTCTGCCGGCCGCTGCGATCGCTGCCGGAAGACCTGCTGAGCGAGACCCTCTTCCTCCGCCTGCTCAAGGCCGAGCCGCGGCCGTCGAGCGGAGTCGTGTTGCGACTGGCGGGCAGCGGCGCGCCGGTCCTGCTCGAGCATGCCTTGGGTCGCGGCCACGTCTTCCTGTTCACCACCTCGGCCGACCGCTCCTGGAACAACATGGGGCTGACGCCGGTCTTCCCGCTCCTGATGCAGCAGATCGTCACCTACCTGGCGGGCCGCGAGTTCGAGCGGCCGCATCTGGTGGGGGATTCCCTGGCGCTCACCTACGTCGAGGAGCCGGACGCCAGCGACGCCGTCTTCGACACGCCGGCGGGCGCGACCGTCGCCGTGCCCGTCATCGAACACCAGGGGCAGTATGTCGCCCTCCTCGATCGGGCGGAGGAGCCCGGCTTTTACCTCGCCCGCGTGAGCGTGCAGGCGCCGGGGATGCCGATCGCGGTGAACGTCGATCCGCGGGAGAGTGACGTTGCCTGCCTCGGCGACGCCGAGTTGCGGGCCACGGTCGCCGACCTCGGCTTCGACGTGGTCCCCACAGCGGCCGAACTGGCGGCCGCGATCGATGCCGCCCGCACGGGGCGGTCCGCATGGCGGGCGTTCATGCTCGCTGGGCTTGGCCTCCTCGTCGTCGAGAGCATGTTTGCCGACGGCCTGCTGCGGCAACGCCGCGCAACTCCCCCAACGGCGGCGGCCCACCATGCCTGACATCATCACGATGGGCTACGACAACGTCTTCTGGGCGCGGCCGCTCTCGCCGCCGCTGATGGCGGCGGCCTTCGCCGCGGTCGTGGCGCTCAGCATTTTCCTCTACCGCCGCTCCTGGGGCTTGCCGGGATGGCTTCGCGTCGTGCTCGGGCTGGCCCGGTGCGCCGCGCTCGCGCTCGTGGTCGCCTCGCTGTTCGAGCCGACGGCAGTCGTCCGCGACACCCGCACCGCGCCCCGCCCTTTCCCGGTGCTGATCGACGTCTCGGAAAGCATGTCGCTCAAGGATCCGCGGAAGCGGCCGGAGGACGTGGCGGAGGCTGCGGTCGGCCTGGGAATGGCGTCGCCCGACGCTTCGGCGACCGACGTCGATCGGGCCGTGATGATGCTCGACGCCGACCAGCAGCGGGCCGTCGCCACCGCATCGCGGCTCGACCTCGCCAAGGCGATCCTCGCGAACCCCGCCCGTCCGGTGCTCGAGACACTTGGCCAGGCGGTGGACGTGAGCTACTACGCGTTCGGCGAATCTCCGCGCCGAATTCACGATGCCGGCGGCCTCGATAACGGCGCCCTCGCCGCCCTGCAGGCATCGGCCCCGGCCACCGCGATCGCCGCGTCGCTCGGGACGGTCGCGAAGTCGTCCGCAGCCCGCCCGGCCGGCATCCTGCTCTTGACCGACGGCAACGACAACGACTCGTCGCAGCGATCCGGCGATGTCCTGCCAGAACTCGGCGCCCAGGGCATCCCGGTCTATACAGTGCCGATCGGCCTCGCCGATCCCGACGACGTCGCGATTCCCACGGTCGTGATGCAGGAAGTTGTTTTCTCCGGCGACCGCGTCCCGGTGCGGGTGCAGCTCTTCTCGAAGGGCTACGAGAAGCGGATCACCCGGCTCACGGTGTCGCTCGACGGCCGGCAGGTCGCCTCCCGCGACGTGCGACTCGAAGGCGGCCTGCAGTTCGAAGACATCGACTTCCGCGTGGACGTCTATGAGAAGGGCGCGGCGCGGGTGGTGGTCGGGATCGAGCCCTTCGCCGACGAGGTGTCGACGGCCAACAACCGGATCGAGCGGAGCATCCGGGTAGTCAACGAAAAGATCAACGTGCTCTACATCGAGGGGAATGCCCGCTGGGAGTTTCGCTACCTGAGTGCGATCCTGAAACGCGACCCGCGGATCGCCGTGACCTTCATCGCCTCGGCCGCCGCCCCGGATTTCGCCCGCAACTCGCCGGAGCACATCGAGCGGTTTCCATCGAAGCGCGAGGAGGCCTTTCAATACGACCTCGTGATCCTCGGCGACGTGGACGCGACGTTCTTCAGTGACGAGGAGTTGGCCCTGCTCGAGGAACTGGTCCGCGACCGGGGCGGCTCGCTCCTCATGCTCTGCGGGCCGATGCACTCGCCCGCGTCCTACGCCGGCAGCCCCGTCGAGACGATGCTGCCGGTGCGGTTCGATGCCGACGCGCCATGGGAGGAGGTGGCCGACTCGGTCTGCCCGGTGCTTACGCCCGAAGGCTACGGCAGCCTGGTGATGACCCTGGAGAACGATCCCGAGGAGAACGCCCGGGCGTGGAGCCGAGTGGCGCCGCTCGACCAGCTGCCCCCGCTGCTCGGCCCGAAGCCGGGCGCCACGGTGCTGGCCACGCTCTCCGAGAGTGGATCACAGGGCCAGCGCTACCCGCTGGTGGCGTGGCAGCGGTACGGCACCGGCAAGTGCATGACCGTCGCGACCGACCGGCTGTGGCGGCTGCGGTTCAAGACCGGTGACACCTACCACTGGCGGGTCTGGTCGCAGTGTCTCCAATTTCTCACGCTCTCGCGGCTGATGGGCGAGCACAAGCGGATCCGCCTGGAGACCGACCGTTCCATCTATCCCATGGGAGATCAGGTGCGGCTCTATGCGCAGGTGCTCGACGACGAGTTCGAGCCGGTGGCGCAGCCTGCCTTCGAGGTGGTGTGCAGCGGCATCGACGGGTCGGCTACGCGGGAGCGGGTGCGGCTGCGGCCCGACCGGTCGTCGCCAGGGTTGTATGAGGGCTATTTCACGCCGCCGGCGGCGGGCCGCTACCGGCTCGAGGCGAGCGAAGACGATGAGGAGGTCGCGAACACGACCGAGTTCCAGGTGGCCGCCGTCAACGACGAACTGGCCGACACGGCCACGCGGGTGGACGAACTGCGGCGGATCGCCGAACTCACGGGCGGGGCCTGCCTCACCGTCCGCGACCTGGCAACGCTTCCGTCGCTCGTGAACGTCGCCCCCGTGACCACCACAACCCGCTCGGAGCGGCCGCTCTGGGACAACGGCATCGTGGCCGGCCTGCTCGTCGGCCTGCTGGGCTTGGAATGGATCCTGCGGAGGCGGCACGACCTGACATGACCGAGCGACGCCGACCTTCGACGCTGGATCGCTGCCTTCGCGCGGTATGGCGCCGCGCGCAGCGCAAGCATTCTGTCGCCGGTCTGCTGGCCGCGGGCCGGTGGGGAGTGGCCCTGTTCCTGGTGGCGGTGGCCATCGACTGGCTGGTCGATCTGCCCGGCTGGTCCCGTGGCCTCGCGGTCGGGGCCCTCCTCGCGGTCGCGTTGGAGCGGGGCTGGCGGCATGGCTGGAGGCACCTGCGCCGGTTCGATCCCGCCGGCACCGCCGCCGACATCGAGCGGCAGCGCGGGGGCATGGAGAGCCTGCTGGTCACGGCTGAACAGTTCAGCCGCCGCGGCACGGTGCCCGGCACGTCGGAGGCCATGTGGGCGCTCACCCAGCGCAAGGCCGAGGAGGCCACGGCGGGCCTCGACCCCGCGGCCGTGGTCGGCTTCCGCGACCTGCGCCGCCCGCTCCTGGCGGCCGCCGGGCTGGCGGCCGTCGTGGCCGCCTTCGCGATGGTGAATGGGCCCCTGCTCGGCGCCGGCGTGGCCCGTCTCTTCGCCCCCTGGCTCGCGGTCGCCTATCCCACAAAGACGCACATCGACGCGGGCGCGGGCGACCTCGTCGTGAAGGAAGGCGATCAGGCGAGCATCGCGGCCCGGCTCTCGGGCGTCGTGCCCGAGCAGGCGACGTTCCTGGTGCAGACGGGCGCCGGCCGACCGCGGGAGCTGGTCGTTCCCGTCGCCGACGGCCGCTGCGAATACGTCCTCGCTTCGGCCGCCCGCGACTTCACCTACCGCATCAGGGCGGGCGACGCCCGCACCGACTGGCGCCGGGTTCGCGTCATCCCCGCGCCCCGGATCGAACGGGCAGAGGTCCACCGCCGGTATCCGGAGTACCTCGGCCGCGAGGCTGACTCCGTCGAGGCGCTCACGCTCACGGTGCCGGAGGATACCCGCGTCCGCTGGGAGCTCACGCTCGACCGCCCGGTCCGCGAGGCCGTCTGGCACCGCGATGGGGAGGATCCGCAGCCGCTCGCCGTGGAGGCCGAGGGCCGCCGGGTCGTGCTCGAAGAGTCGGCCACGGCCTCCCGGGGCTACAGCTTTTCCTGGATCGACAAGGAACACGGCTTCGACTATTCGAGCCCCCGCTACTACCTGCAGGTGGCGGCCGACCAGCCGCCGCGGGTGGAACTGACCGCGCCGCAGGCCAACCTCCGGGCCCTGCTCGGGCGGGCCCTACCGCTGGCGATCCGCGCCCAGGACGACCACGGGCTCGGTCCGGCCACGATCACCTACCAGGTCAACCAGCGTCCGGAAAAGACGGTCACGATCGAGGCTCCGATCCGCAACGGCGCGGGGGAGCAATCGCTCGATTGGGACTACCGCACCGTCCTCACCGATCTACAGGAGGATGACACCGTCTCGTTCGTGGTGGAGGTCCGTGACCGCTATCCCGGCACCGACGGACCGCACCGGGCCCGCAGCGACCTCCGGCGCATCACGTTCCTCTCGCGAGCCGACTATCTGGCCGAGATCGAGAAGCAGATGAATCGCCTGCTGTCTCGGGTCCACGGCATCTACCGCCAGGAACGGGCGGCGCATGCGCTCGTCCGCGACCTCGATCCGGCGGAGAAACGCTTCCTGCAAACCTGCCAGCTCGAGGCAATCCGCCAGGAGATGGTCCGCGAGCAGCTCGTCGGAACGGCCCGCGAGGTGCGGATCCTGCTCGACGACCTCGCCGCCAACAACGTGACTGACGTGGTCGAGAGCGACGCGCTCGAGCGATTGCGGCAAAGCTTGGAGGAGATCGCCGGTGGGCCGGTGGCCCGTTCGGCCGCGCTCCTGCGGGAGCAGGCCGGGCGCGCCGGCAGCGGCACGGCCGATGCGGCCCCGGCCAGCCTCGTGGTCAACGCCGCGGCCCG
>CAZONY010000090.1:0-7912 GCA_964581215.1 uncultured Chitinophagaceae bacterium
GGGCGGCCTTGGCCACGGGAAAATGCATGTGGTTGGGCGTGGTGATCGAGACGAAGTCGATTCGCTCGCCCACCGGCAGCGACCGTTCCTTGGCGAACATTTCCTCGTAGGAGCCGTAGGCCCGCCGGGGATCGACGGCATAGTCGGCGGCGCTGGCCTTGGAGCGGGCCGGGTCGCTCGAGAAGGCACCGGCCACGAGTTCGGCCCGGTTGTCGAGGACCGCCGCCGTCACGTGCACGCGGCCGATGAAGGAGCCCTGCCCCCCCCCGACGATGCCCATGCGAAGTTTTCTGCCCAGTGCGCCGTTGGTGGCCATGCCGTCGTCTCTCCTTGCGTGTGCGAAGGGCGGCGCGTGACCGCGAGCCCCGCCCGGGATGCGGAATCTAGCACAGTCGGCCGGTCGGCGGCAGCGGTCCGGGTCAGCCCCTGGTTGCCCCCTGCCGCGGCCGCCGCCTACGATGCGGAGGATGGGATTTTCCGACCGACCCTATTCCTACGACGATCGCGGTCCGCTCATGGCCGAATGGACGGCCGTGCTGACGATCGTCGTGGTGAACGTCGCCCTGTGGGTGGCGAACCTCGTCGCCGCCGGCGAACTGCCGATCAGCCGATTCCTGGCGCTCCAGGGCGATCTCCCCGGGCACCTGCTCAAGGCCTGGGAACTGGTGACCTATGGCTTCGTCCATGACGGCGGCAGCCCGTGGCACCTCGTCTTCAACATGATCGCCGTCTGGTTCTTCGGCCGCGAGGTCGAGCCGCTCGTCGGCCGGGCCGAGTTCTTCCGCTTCTACCTCACGGCCATCGTGCTGGCGGGCATCGCCTGGCTGGCGAGCGTGCAACTGGGCCAGCCGGCGATGGCCGGGCAACTGTCGCTGGTCGGGGCCAGCGGCGCGGTGATGGCGGTGCTGGCCATGTTCATCTGGAACTTCCCCCAGCAGACGGTCTACATCTATGGCGTGCTGCCGGTGCCGGCCTGGGCGCTGGGCGTGCTGTTCGTCGTGCTCGACCTGCAGGGGGCCGCCTCCGACCGGGGCACCGTGGCCCACGTCGCCCACCTCGCCGGCGCGGCGTTCGGCCTGCTCTATGCCTGGCGCGGCTGGAACCTCGGCGGCCTCGCCGATCTCACGTCGCAGCTGCGGCGGCGGCAGAAGCAGCGGCGGATGCGGGTGGTGCGGCCGGACGACGCCGGGCCGTCGTCGCGGCAGCGGGAACGGTCGGAAGACGACGCGCTCCGGGCCGAAGTGGATCGGCTCCTCGAAAAGATCAGCCGCTCGGGAGAGGCGAGTCTCACGCCCCAGGAGCGGGCCGCGCTCACCCGAGCCAGCGAGCGGCTGAAGGAACGGATGCGGTGATCCGCGCGGTCAGCGGATGGCCGTCGCGGGCACGACGGCGGTTTGGAAAGCGGGTCGCGCCTGCATCCGCACCTGGTCGATCGTCGCGGCCAGTTCCGCCACCGCGCGGTCGTCGAACCGGCCCGACAGCGTGCTGTGCACCTGGCCGCGGGTGTCGACGATGACCACATTGGCCACGTCCGGCACGAGGCCGAACTGACGATCCATCGTGTCGTCGAAATCGAGCCACACCGGCAGCATCGGCGATTCCTTGCGGATCCGCGCCCGCACGACCGGGTGCATCGCCTTGGGCACCTCGGACAGGCAGGCCACCGGGATCGCGTGCACGTTGGGCACGCGGGCCCCCGCCGGCCAGTCCGGCAGTCCGGCCACCGGCTGCCGCAGCCATTCGCTGTCGCTGGCCGTGACCGCCGAGGGATGAAAGTGGAGGTGGAGCTTCTTGCCGAGTTCGTGGGCGGCCTCGGCTCCCCGGCGCTCGGCAAAGACGAGCACCACCACGTCGCCGAGCATCGCGCCGGTCTCGCGGCGGGTGCGAAACTGGTCCTCGAGGGCGATGTTCACGGCCCGCTCGCGGGGCTCCGCATGGGAGCGGCCGGCCGGGAGGCAGGCGGCGACGGCGATGGCAGCGATGGCGGCAAAGCATCCGCGCGGCAAAGCACGAAAAGACATGAGGCACCTGCAGGGGGAGCGGCTTCTCGAACCGAGAGGAAGTACCGCGCCGCCCTTCCCCGGCACAAGTGAGGTTTGCACAGGCTTTCGGGCCGCTTGCAGTGGCCTGGGGTGTGGCCCGAGGTTGTCCGTGCCACAATCGCCGGACGTTCACTCCGGCCCTCCGGGCCTCCGCTCACTCGCTGCTGGCTGCGCTTCCGGCATCCTGCCTGCGCTTGCCAACAACGCCGGCTCCGTGGCACGGGCAACCCCGGACGAAAGACTTCCGCAGGCCCGCCGAGCAGCTTACTCTTCGGCCGTCTCGCCGGGCCGCAGCATCGCCAGCACGACCGGCAGGAAGACCAGCGACGTGATCGTGCAGGTCGTCACGCCGAGGGTGAGCACCCGGCCCAGGCTCTCCAGACCCTTGTGGCTGGCCACCATCAGGGCGCCGAAGCCGAGGATCGTCGTCAGGGCATCGACGAGCACGGCGTTGGCCGTCGCGGCGCTGATCGAGTAGGGGCCCGGCCGCTCGAGGGCGTCGTGCACGATATGCACGCCGTAATCCACCGCGATGCCGAGGATGAGCGGGATGCCGATGAGGTTGGCGGGGTTGAGATCGATGCCGACCAAACCCATCAGGCCGAGCGTCTGGGCCATGCCCAGGGCGAGCGGCAGGGCGGCGAGCAGGGCGTAGCGGATGCTGCGGAAGTCGAGCCACAGCACGACGAGAATCACCGCCAGGGCGTAGATGGCCGCCTGTTCATAGCTCCGCTTCATCTCCAGCGACGCCTCGTAGGCCTGCAGCGGGTTGCCGGTGGCCCGCGGATCCACGCTGCGGACGTCCTTCACGAACTTCTCGAGCGATTCAAAATTCCAGATGTCGCCGCGGCCGTAGATCTTCAAAAGGTGCTTGCCGCTCTGGCCGACGAACCGCTCGACCAGGCTGGGAGGAAGATCAGCCAGTGCCGGCGGCTCGGGGTTCGCCACGCCGGCCAGCGCGTGCAGCCGGCTGAGCAGCTCGCCCGCCGACCGCTGCTGGAAGCCGGCCAGTGCCCGGAAGCACTCCTCCGGCGGCATCCGCCGCAGCGCCTCGCGGGTCCGCTCCAGGTGCCAGGCCGTGCGCAGACCCCCAGGGCGCTTGGCTGCCTCGCCCTGCGCCCAGGCCAGCGTCTCGCCGAGGCTGTCGAGCCGGTCCACCGGGATCTCCGGCGGTCGCTCCGGCAGGGCGGTCAGCCGTCCGTGGATCCGTTCGAGAATCGGCCGCTTGAGATCCTCGTCCACGGGAAGCAGCGAGGCGATCTCGTCCACCCGCTCCACCGTGGGCAGCTTCTGCAACGCCTCCTTGCGGGCCAGGAGTTCCGCGCGGGAATCGGTGATCGAGAGGGCGTACCAGACGCTCTGGTCACACTCCTCGAGGAGTTTCTTTTCGACGGCCACGCTTTCCAGCCCGTCGGCCTGCAGGTTGAGCAGGTTGTGGTCGTAGTCGAGTTCGTGCAGGCCGGAGGCGACGGCCATCGTGATCGCCATCGACGCCAGCGCCACGAACCGCGGATACCGGAAGATCGGCTCGAGCCAGGCATGCACCGGCACCGGCTGGGGAATCCGCCGGCCGAGAAATCCGCGATCCACCAGGGCGATCACGGCCGGGAGCACGAGCAGCTCGGCCGCCGCGCACAGCAGGATGCCGCCGGACGCGATCGTGCCGAGCTCCGACACGCCGACGAAGCTCGTCAGCGAGGCGGAGAAGAAGGCGACGGCCGTGGTGATGGCGCCGGTGAGGATGCCGGGCGAGACGGCCCCGCTTGTTTCGAGGAGGGCGGCATCGCAATCGAGCCCGCGGCGGCGGCCCTGCAGGTAGCGGGCCACGTAGTAGGTGCCGTAGTCGATGCCGACGCCGATCATCGTCACCGTGAAGGTGACGCTCAGGATGTTGAGGTGGCCGACGCTGGCGGTGGCCCAGGCGAACGACCAGGCCATGGCGAGCACGAGCACTCCGTTGGCCATCATGGCGTGCCGCACGCCGCCGAAGCCGGCCATGATCACGAGCGCCACGGCCGCCAGCGACAGCCCGCTGGCCCAGACCATCGACTGCTGGCTCGTGCGCATTTCGTCGTCTTCCATGATCGGCAGCCCGGTCAGGCCGATCGTGGCGTCGGGATGCCGTGCGGCGACGGCGGCGATGATCCGTCGCAATTCGTCGGTGGCCGCGGCCGCGCCGGCGAAGCCACCGTCGGTCTTGGTCAGCCGCAGGAGGACGAAGCCGAGCTTGCCGTCCTTCGCGAGCAGGTGTTCGCTGGAGAGATCCCGAAGCGTGGAGAGCGATTCGGGCATCCGTGGCCACGGGGAGGGGAGCGACGGCGCGGGTGCCTGGCCGTTGCGGGCGGCCGGCTCGAGCCCCGCCAGGAGGCTCTCGGTGTAGCGTTCGAGCGCTGCCGCCGGCGGTTCGTCCAGGCCGCCGCCCGGGGCGGTCTCGCCGGCCACCATCTGCGCCGCCAGCCCCGTCACCATCGACCCGGCCTTGAGCCGGGCCCAGCCGCCGTCGAGGATCGGCTGCGTCTGCTCGATGAACCGGTCGATGGCCGCGAGATCCGCGGGGGAGAGATAGTGGAGCCCCTTGCCGCGGATCGCGGAGAGATCGACCTCGTGGAGCACCGAGCGGAAGAGATCCTCCCGTCGGCCGACCTCCCGGGATACTTCTTCCAGCACCTCGATGACGTCGTTCCGCGTCTGCCCTTCGACCACGATGACGGCGTCGTCGTCCTCGCCAAACTCGGCGATGTAGTCGATCCACAGCTTGTTGTATTCGCTCTCCGGATCGAGGAGATCGACGCGGCTCACCTTGTAGCCGAGGTTCCGCGCGGCATACGCACCGGCGGCGATCGCGAGCAGGATGGCGACGATCGTGACGGTGCCCGGCGCCCGCAAACACAGCCCCGTCCAGGCCACGAACCCGCGGGCCAGCAGGCCCGGGGGCCGCGTTGCCGTGCCGTCGGAGGGCGATTCGGGTTCGTCGTCGGAGTGCATCGTTCGTCCGTGCGGATGCCGCCGGCGCCTGGGCCGAGCCGGAACCGGCGATCGTAGGAAACCTGCGCGAGGCGGCCAACCCACGTGCCGGGCGGGGTCGGCAAGCCGGGAAGAATGGGCAATCGCCGCGCGACGAATCGGGAAATCACTGGCCCCGACGACCCGCACGAGCCGAAAACTCCTCGTGGCCGACGGGGCTCGAGGGCCGTCGGCGGATCGTGTCGTTCAGGGGGGATTCGCATGCGTGCCCGCAGGTGGCCGGCCGGCGTCGTCGGCCTCGTGGTGTTCTGGATGGCTGTCGCCGGCGGGGCCGCGGAGCGGGACGAGCCAGGTGGCTCGTTCGGTCGCTTTCTCGCCGATGGCGGTTCTTCGACCGAGGCCGCGCGTCGCGAGGCCTTGGAAGCGCTGCCGCTGGATCGCCTGCCGGAGCCGAATCGCCGCGCCGTCGATGCCTGCCTCCGCGCCACCACGCTCTACCGTCGCCTGCCGACGAAAACGTTCGCCTGCGATGGCGACCTGCTGGCCTTCTCGCTTCGCAAGCCGGAGACGATCGTCGACATCTGGCGGGTGCTGGGGATCAGCCGGCTGTCGCTCGATCCGGCCGGGCCACAGCAGTGGCGACTCGACGACGGCTATGGCACGGTTGGCAGCCTGCGGCTCGTGCACGCCGAGCGCCATGGGGCGTCGGGCACGCTCGTCTTCCACGGGCGGGGGGCCTATACGGGGCCCTTGGCTCCGAAGACGCTCTCCGGATCGTGCGTGGTGCTGGTGCGCCACGCCGCGGCCGGGGCCGCGGCGGACGGTCGGCCGCGGCAGACCGTCACCGTCGATGCCTTTCTCGACATGGATGGCAGGGGGCTCGAGATCGTCACCCGCACGCTCCAGCCGCTGATCGTTCGGTCGGCCTCCTCGAACCTGCACGAGATCTGCCTGTTCATGACGAGCCTGTCGGCGGCGGCCAAGTCGAACCCCGAGGGCGTCGTCCGGCTCATCGGCCGGTTGCCGCGCACCGATCCGGCCGACAAGCAGGCGCTCGCCGGCATCGCACGGGCGGTGGGCCGCGATGTGGTGCGGCCGGTCGGCGGCGTGGATGAGGAGCGGCTCTCGACCGAGTTGGCCGCGCGTTGGCTGCCGCAGCCCTGACCGCGGGCTCCCGCCCGAGGCTACTGGCGGATCGCGTCGGTCGAGGACGGCGGCGTGCTCGCCAGACGGGGCGTGGCCGCGGTGGCCACCAGGTAGGGCCGCTTGTACTCGGGCATGTAGCCTTTCGCTCCGCGGACGGAAACCTGCTGCCCGACCAGCGGGGCGAGGTTCACTCCGGGCGATGGCGTGACGAAAGCCACGACGTTGTTGCTGCCATCGACCACCGCCCACCGCGGGGCATCGGGGCGTCGCGACACCACCGTCGCCAGTCGGCCGGTGGTTTCCATCTGCTCCGGCGGAGTCCATGATGGCCGGCCGTCGGCGGCCGCGCCGCCGGGCAGCACGCCGGGGCGAACCGGTCGCGACCCGATCGTCGAAAGGCTCGACCACATGCTGCCCAGCCGCAGCGGCGAGGGATCGGCGGCAGGGCCCGCCACGATCGCCCGCTGCCGCTCCTGGATCGACTCGAACCGCGCCAGGCGGGCATCGATCGCCTCGGCCCGCACCCGCTCTTCCTGGGTGGTGGTGCGGGCGGCCGCCAGCCGAAGCCGTTCTCGCAGCGGCGCGAGGTTCCAGGTATCGCTCGGTCCGGTGACGGCCAGCGACAGAGAGAGATCGATGTCGGCCAGTTCGTCACCGGACGATGCCACGGCCCCGGTGCTGACGGCCACCGGCGCGGCCGGGGAAGCGGGATCGAGTACGCTCGCGCCCAGCGGCATCCACCCGCTGAACAGACGTTTGGCCAGGGGCATGGGTCCGAGCGCCCTGGGAGCCGGCGGATCGACGAGCGCCGGGGCCTCCGCCGCCGTATCGGCCGCACCCGCAGTCGCGATCACCTCGGCCACGGCGTCGCCCGCCTCACGAAGCGCCGCCGCGGCCTCGGCGGCGGCGGCGGCCGTGGCGGCCTCGGTGGCGGCCTGTTCGACGATGGCTGGCATCAGGTGCCGGGGGAGCGAGACGTCGGCGGCCCGCACCCAGCGGTATTCACCCGCGGGCGGTTCGATCCGGGCCCAGAGGCCGGCGTGTCGGCCGGCGGCGATCCTCACCGTTTCCAGCACGTGCACCCGCTCGCCGGCCTCGAGCCGCACTTGCGCCACGTGCCGCAGATCGTTGAGCTGCGATCCCACTCTCGACACGGCACCGTCGGTGACGATCACGCCCACGAAGCCAGCTTGGTCGGGCCGCGTGGCCGCGGGACCGTCGGTTTCGAGTGCGGCCTGGTCATCGACGTCGGCCGCCCGCAGCCAGCTGAAACTGCCGCGCACCGGACGGACGGCGCAGTAGCCCGCGGGATCGACGGACCACACTTCCAGTTCGTCGTCGTGGACGAGCCGTTCGGTGGGATAGAAGTCGTCGCTCGGACCGGCGCGGAGATACGTATGGCCGGCGGTGACACGGACGGCGATCGGAAACGGCGTCGCGGCGTCGTCGGCCCCGGCCGCGCCGGCCAGTCCGCCGGCGACGATCGCCCAGATGATGCGCGTGGCTCTCGACATCGGGATGCGTCCGGCGGGTCCGATGGAAAAATCGGCCGGGACAATGAAGACCGCTGCCGGCGGCGTCAAGATGGGATGGATGGGGTCGGGGCGGCCCATGCCCCGTCGCCGGACGTTCGCGTCGGCCTTCCGGGCCTCCGCTCACTCGGATGCTGACGGCGCTCCGCCATCCTGGCTCCGCTTGTCATCATACGCCGGCTCCCGGGGCATGGGCCGCCCCTCGGCGTGGGGCAGGGTGAAGCCTGC
>CAZONY010000090.1:8012-9078 GCA_964581215.1 uncultured Chitinophagaceae bacterium
AAAAAAAGACGCGTAGACGAGGCTTGGGCTTCCTCGTCTACGCGTCCGGTGCGGGGCGGCAAACCGCCCGACTTCGACCCCTTGTAGACCAGCCCAGGCCGATCCTCAACCCGCAAATTTTTTGCCGGCGTCGGGCCCACGAGCCGCGCCAAACGAGGCAAACCGGGCTGGCCATTCCGGGGGGGTCTGCGTGTTGAGCCGGCGGGCCGGGCAGGATGCACCGGACCGTTCGTGCGCGATGCACGCTGGCGCCAGCACGCAGTGCCGGCGAAGGGTTACGACCAGCGTTCCGTGGGTCGCTCGAGCACCTCGCGCATCACGATCAGGCGACGGATCGTCGCCGGGTCGCGAAGGAGGGCCGCGAGTCCGACGGCGGGCGTCGATCGTGTCGCGGCCGCATCCCCCTGCCGTACCGGCACCTCGTGCGCCAGGTCGTGCGCGAACGCTTCCTCCACGTGCCGCGCGACGTCGGAATGAACCGTCGCCGCGGGCGCCGGCGACAACGATTCGCTGGGAGGCGGCTGGATCGGCTGCCGTCCTTCGGGCTGCCGCCGGCGTTCGTCGCGGGGCGGGGTCGATGGCCGACGGACAGGTTTCGTCGTCGGATCCTGCGGCTGCTGCGATGGCCTTCCCGTTCGCCGCTCGCGCAAGAACGCCTCGATCTCCTGCTGCAGCCGCTCGCGGTTCGGCACCGGCTCGGCCTCGGCGACCGGCGCCGGCTTCATGACCACGACCGGTCCCCCGTTTTGCGGCGCGCGACGGAACAGCGCGAACACCTGCGAGAGGATCCAAAATCCGACGAACACCGCCGGCAGGAGCCCTTCGAGCCAGTCGAGCCCGGCGGCGAGGAGAATCGGCGCTGTCATGGCGTCGCGATCGCGGGCACGGTGCCGATGGCGATCGTCCGTCGCATTTCGGTGTCGGCCTGCAGGTTCTTGAGCTTGTAGTAGTCGAAGATGCCCAGCTGGCCGGAGGTGAGCGAATCGGCCACGGCCTGCGGCACCTGCGCCTCGGCCTCGACGAGCCCGGCCCGGCTCTCCTCGATGGCGGCGATCATCTCCTGCTC
>CAZONY010000091.1:0-9055 GCA_964581215.1 uncultured Chitinophagaceae bacterium
CGCAGACATGCAGCGGCACGTCGGCCGGGAGATTCTCCCGCGCGCCGCTCGAGAGGTCGTCGAGCACGGCGACCGACTGACCCGCCGCGAGCAGGCCATCGACGACATGGCTTCCGATGAACCCGGCGCCGCCGGTGACGAGAATCTTCATGTCGAGCCATCACTTTCGTCGGCGAGTAAAAATCGGTCCTCAACGCGCTCATTCACTTGCGATACGCCATCAAGGATAAACCAACCGAGGCACCGTTGAACGTGGTTGTTGACCGCCAATGTCATGCGTTCTCGGCCGCAAGCAGCCTTGCTTCGAATTCAAGAAGTCGCTGCGCATTCCGAAAACCGATCCTCCGGGCGGGCACGCCGCCCCACACCTCGAAGTCTGGAATGGATGCTTTGACAAGCGACAGCGCACCGATCGACACGCCACGGCCAAGGTCCACCCCGGGGAGAATCACCGCCCCACAGCCGACAAGCGCATGCCTGTGCATTGTCACGGCACCACATTGCACCCGACGATACTCCGGGGAAACGGTCGGGTTCGTGAGGTGGCCTTCGGTGAAATCATCGCAGGTCGTGTAAAGCGAAGCCCGCCCGGAAAGGCACGTGAAGTCATCGAGGGTTACAGGACCGCCGCCACCGAAGATCTGGCAGCCCGCACCAAGATGCACACGGCTGCCAATCGTCACGCCGCCGTCTCCCGCCGTGACGATGGAGAAGGCGTCGAGCCGCGATCCGGACCCAATCCGAATCTGACCGGGGTTCACGAGGATCGCCGCGCGATCGACGAGGACGTCGCGCCCCACCGCTGCGAGCCCGAGGGCATGCAGTTCATCGGTCGACAGGTAGCGATCCGACGACATTGGAATGCAGCGTGGTCACGCGGCCCTGCCAACGGATGGACACGCGCGTTTCGCTGACAGGGCCTGGTGCACGTCCGCGGCGTTTTCACAGGCCACGCGGATCCTTTGAGTGATGCTCCATGCCTCCTCGGGCGTAACACTTCCCCCCGCCGGCAGCACCAACACCTGCACGGCGACCGCATCCGTGACGGGAAGCCGGGCATTTTTTCCCGATGGTCCACCTGCATACGGCTGCATACGATGGCACCCGGGATAAAAATACCTGCGCGCGAGCACATTCTCGGCTTCGAGAACGCTCTGAACGGAATCGCGGTCGAGCGGGCAGGAACAGGGATCGATCATGGCAACGATGTAATGATGGTTTGTGCGGTGGGTCGCCCTCCCCTGGATGAGCCGCACGCCGGGTACGCGCGAGAGCCCCTCCCGATAGACGTCTGCCACGGCGGCGTTGCGGGCCACCAGGCGGGGAAAATCCATGAGTCCAGCGATGGCGAAAGCAGCCGAGAATTCGTTCATCTTCGCGTTGATGCCCAGCATGCCCACGCTGTCGTAGCCCTCGAAACCGAAGTTTCGCATCGTGCGCAGCCTTGCCGCGAGGTCATCGTCGTCGGTGAGAACGGCACCGCCCTCGAGGCCGCTGACAACCTTGGTGGCATGCAGGCTGATGACGGACGCTCGACCCATGGATCCAATGGCCCGGCCTGCAACCGCACAGCCGAGTGCATGGGCTGCGTCGAAGATCAACGGGACATTCCCCGTAGCGGCAACATCACCGAGGCTGTCGGCATCGCACAGGCTGCCCCACACGTGGACGCCAACAACCGCCGCCGTCTGGCCCGTGATTGCCGCCGCCACGGCTCGCGGATCGATGCAGTGCGTCCACGGATCGATATCGACGAAGACGGGGGCCAACCCTTCCCACGTGGCCGCGTGCGCCGTGGCGATGAACGTAAAGGATGGCATGATCACCTCGCCCGTCAGGCCCAAGGCACGGAAGACCAGTTGCAAGGCGATCGTGGCATTGCTCATCGCGACGGCGTGGCGAGCGCCGTTCTGCTCGGCCAGAGCGCGCTCCAGATGCTGCACAAATGGTCCATCATTGGAGAATCTTCGTGAGTCGAGAATCGCGTCCAGGGAGCCATGAAGCGCCTCGCGATCGGGAACGTGCGGGGCGCCGACGTGCCGTGGTTCGCCGAAGAGTGGCTGGCCACCAAGAATGGCGAGAGCGTTCATCGTGCAGACTCTGAGCAAGTTCCACGGCTCGCCAGCATCGTGTCGAAAAATGTATTCCGATTGGCGCGGTCGTAGGTGGGATAGTCATAGATATTCAGCAGGCTCAAATGGCGGTGCCGCACCCTCGCCGTCACCGCCGGCAGGAACCCGTGTTGGCGAAAACTCTCGGCGAGCGCTGAGTCAGGGAGCAGTCCAACTCGTTGCATATGGGAGGTTTCGAGCATGAGAAGTCGTCCAGGTGGATTCTCGATCGGGCACGAACCCTGCGTGGGAAAAAAGTCCCGCGTACCGTCGTGCCAATGGTCTGCCGGATGGAACCCTCTTTCCGGGCTGGTCAGCTTGGCGAGGAACTCCGCGTCACCCGCAGAAGCAGCCAGCTTTCCGGCAGCTTCCGGCGAGACGAAGTCCGTCGTATCGACGAGACTACCGAGCATGCCGATCGATGGGTGCGCACGAAAAACTCGCCGCATTTCCGCCAGCCAGCAGCCGACGCTGCATGACACGACCGTATCACTTTCCAGAAAGACATGTTCCGGTCCACACGACTGGATTTCGTCGGCATACGCCGAGAGAAGGTTCTCGACGGAGTTGTTCACGAACCGCCGAACCGCTGCGAAAAACCCGCGCCGCTCAAATGCCCGGATCACATCTTCGACGCCCGGGTCGGGATGATGGTTGTTGATCAGCACGAAGCGCGCGGGTGACGTCGTGCGTCTCGACAGGGTGTCGAGGCAATTCCACAGGTACAGGGGACGCCCCCAAGAAGCAATGATGACGGTGATGGGTGATTCGTGCATGGGTCGCCCAGGAGTGCTCAGGCCGCCTCGGCTGGGTTCGGCGGATCACCACTCTCGCGACCATCGCCTGGTGGTCGCATTCGTTGCACACAGTCGCAGGCTTTCCGGTACAGCCGTCGTGATTCCCTCGCGATGCGTTGCGGCACCGTCTTTCGCTGCGGAGCCTGCTGCTTCACGACGGGCTCGGCGTTCGATGCCTCGACCATCTCGTGCAGCCGTTCGCTCTCGAGTGCACGCAGGTGCTCACACTCCACGCGGACCCGATCACGCTCGGCGCTCACCGAATCCACCTGGTTTCGTAGATGGACGACGGCAGCCTCAGCACGGCTCGCACGCGCCCATTCCGCCATCGCCAGTTCAAGCGCGATCGTCCCATCGACCGGTTGTGCCCGAGCCTCGCCGGTCGGCCATGCAAGCGCGAGAAGTTCCTCGTAGAGATCGATCGCCTCTGGCCGCAGCGCGCCGAGCAGGTCGCGCCGTCGGGAATGATCGGCCTCGTGGAACAGTTCCGGCTTCGCGACCGCCGCGGCCTCGCCGATCGCAACGCCAAGCACGTCGCGCACGGCGACGACAAGACCTGGGCAGTCGGCCACCGCCCGGCCCGAATCGAGAAGCAGGCAGCGGTCGCGGTGGGCCAGGAAAAAATCCCGTATCCGACGGTTGTAGGCAGTCCAGACATCGATCGCGAACGCGGGATGGAGTTGGAACGAGTCGTCCCCCCGACGATATAGCGAATCGACGACCTCCCAAGGCCTGCGAATCAACAGAAGAAACCGGGCCTCTGGAAGCCGCGACAGCCAGAAATCGAGAAAAAGCGTCGTGCGGGGGTCTTTCCAGCCCCACGTCTTGTGGGAGTCCCGTCGGCTGGCAATGAGCGATCGTGCCACGCTTTCAAGGGCCGGCGGCACGCGGAGCGAAGCGTACGTCGTGTAGCCCTCGCCCCCGAGACCGTTTGCCCGCAGAATTCGCGCGTGCAACTCGACGAAATCAAGATCCTCGAAGTGGCCGACGGGGTTGCCGGGGCCGGCATCCATGAGTCGCTCGCCGATCGCGAGCCCGGCGGAGGCGAGAGCCGACGCCACGACGGACGTGCCCGACCGGTGCATCCCGGTAATCACGAGGACGGTTCCGCCTTCTGCCGCAACGCCCGACCCGGGGAGGGCGTTGTCTGCGGAGGGGAGCGGCTGTGATGCGCAGGCGTCCATGACTTCGGTCGGGCGGTCTTAGGGGTCGTTACATTTCGGTTGTCAGGCGGCGCGGAGGTAGGCGTTGCCCGAGAGCGCCGCCTGCCGCCATTGCGTCGCCCCGAGAACGGGCAGTTCGATCCGGAGGCTGGTGAGCATCCGCGCAACCTCGTTGCGCACCCGTTCGGCGGGTTCGGCGATCGTGTTGGCGCCATGGATTCGGTACATCGTCAGGTACGTCGGACACCACCCGACATCGCCGGCGAAGGCCGCCCGGAGGGCGAAATCCCAGTCATGGCAGTAGCGGTAGTCGCGAAAACCGCCCACCCGCGCGTGGAGCCGGCGTGTGAAGAGCATGTTGCTGGTCGTGGCGATGAAGTTCTGGTTCAGCAATCGCGCGCGAAATGCCTCCTGCCAATCGGGCGCGTTGTAAGGGCCGTCGGGCTCGGGGAATTCCGACGGAAATCCGTATTCCGGATCGTGCCAGCCCCGCTTCCGGCCGATGGCGTGGCCCTCGGCATCGATGACCAGAAGGTGGCCGCTCACGAACTCTGCACGCGATGACGTGATCGCCGCACGGGCCACGGCGAACCTCGACGGCACGAAGATGTCGTCTGAGTTGAGCACCGCCAGCCACTCGTGCGAAGCCGCCTCGACGAGTTGGTTGAGTCGGGCATGCGCCCCGATGTTGCCGGCTCCGTCGCCAATGTCTCTGACCCGTCCATGATACGCCCTGCTCAGTTCACGAATGACGCGGGGAGAGTCATCGACCGAGCCGTCATCGGCAAGCAGCACCTCCCCCACAAGCGGATCACGCACCGCCGATTCGATGGACTGTCGAAGAAACCGGCCATGGTTGAAGACGGGGACGAGGACGCTGAACATGCTGCACGCTCCAAGGGCACTTCAGGCGGCAAGTCGTGACCGGATCGACTCGACGAGCCCGCGTGATCCCGGCAGTTCCGTCGCCAGAATCGGCTCCACCCTCCGGAGAAAGCCCCCGAGTATCCGCACATACCCGGCCTCCGTATCGGCCCCATGCGTGGACCGGCCAATGACGAACCCATGGAGCATGGCCAGTTCGAACACTGCCTGGAGATAGGACGTGTGCCAGAGACTGTCACCGAGTCCTCCGTACGCCTCGAGCAGCATCGCGAAAGCCTTGGCCCCTTCGATCACCGAGAGCAGATCCGCGACGCGATCCGGCTGACGCCGACGACCGCCATGCCCCATCTCGGCGACGAGCGGAGAGAGCCCGAGGACGGTCGCCGTCTCCGGGTGTCGGGCGATGAGGACGGCCGCCATCCTGCCCGCGTTGAATTGCCGGTCGAGAAATGATCGTACGGAATGAGCATGGTGATGTTCTCCGACCGACGCGGGGTCGTAATAGATCCGCAGGCCGCCCGGTCTCGCGGACATTCGATAGGCGAACTCTCCGTCTTCGAAGGCCGCGGCGGTGAAGTCAGCGGAAAATCCTTCGGTTTCCCAGTCGGTCACGATGCTTCGCTTCACCGAAACGTTGCAGGTGTAGAAGAATCGCCAATCGAGCGATGCGTAGGGAAGGAGGTGCGCGAAGCCGAACTGCTCCCCGCCGGCGCCCTGCACGTGCCGCATCACGGGTGTGATGTCGAGCGAGCCGTCACTGGGCCACACGACCTTCCCGAGCACCGAAAAACCGGCCTCAGGGTGTGCTGCATGGAGCCTCGCGTGCGTCCTGACGAAGCGCTCGTCGCGGGGAAAGATGTCGTCGCCAACGAAGAGAACGACGTCTTTCGTCGCGAGCGCCGCGCCCACGTTACGGGCCCGACCCGGCCCGCCATTGCGCACCGTGCAATGCCGCAGCCGCGGGTTGCTGCGAGCCCGGGTAGACAGCAAGTCGGCGGTGCCATCCGTCGATCCATCGTCCACGATGACGATCTCGTGATCGATTCCGCCGGTCACCTCATCGTAGCGGTCGAGTACGCAGGCCAGCCGGTCGCGACGGTTGAATGTCGGCATGACGATCGACACGCTTGCATGATCACCGCGCCGCCGAAACCGAGCGCCCGTGCGGTGCTTTTCCGTCGTCTCGGCCCGGCGGGCCTGCATGGCGGCCCGAAAGACTTCGTGGTATCGCTCGGCGATGACATCCGCCCCGAACGCCGCTCGAACGCCGGCGGAGGCCTGTTCGGCCTGGGCCGTCTGCTCCGAGAGCGTATCGGACCACCGGCGAAATTCCTCGTAGCGCGTAGTCCCGTCACTCCCGGTGATGATCGTGACCGCCGCACGGTGGGACTCGGCGACGACCCGCAGGTCGCCGACATCGGTGGCGAGAATGGGCAGGCCGATCGCCATCGACTCCAGGGACACGATCGGCAGCCCTTCATACTCCGAGGTGATCACGAGACCGGAAAGGGACAGGAGAAGGTCGGCCGGATCCGGTACGAAACCGGTGCATCGCACGTTGGAGAGGCCGTGCTGGCGAACGAAGGCGTGACACTCACCCGCCAGCGTCCCGTCGCCCACGACGAGGAACAGGTCGGGGCGACCTTCCTCGGCAGAGCGTTTCGCCATGTCGAGGAAATCCATGGGCCGTTTCTGCTCGGTGAGCCGACCGATGAAGCCGTACACCGCCGCGCCACGCGGAGCGGCCAGCCGGTCACGGGCTCGGACCCTGCGATCGGCGTCGGCGGCCACGGCCGACCACCTGTCGGAATCGATCGCATGGTAGACGAGGTCGACGCGGTCCTTCGGGATACCGAAGCGATTGACGAATGCGTCGGCAATCAGGGAGTTGATGGCGACGTGCCTGTCGAAGGATTTGATCGCCTGATCCTGGTAGCAGCTGATCCATCCGTGTACGGTGTCATAAACCTGCTGGTCGACGATCGCGCAGTCCGACAGAATTTCGCGCACGGTGCTCAGATTGCGACTCAGCCACGGTGAGCCGTTGACGATCCAGGCGCAGTCGAACCGATGCAAGTCATGCAGGGCGGCGAGGATGTCCGCATGATGAGTCGCGTCGGCCATCTCACCGAGGTCGTACACCGCCTCGCACAGTCCTTCGAGTTGCCGATGCAGGGATCCCCTCGCCGGCTCGTGTGGTTCGTTCGTCACGATCACGAACCGATACCGATCCTGAAGTTTGGCGAGCACTTCCACGGTGTTTCGTTCCACGCCGCCGACCGCGAACAGGGCGGGGAGCACGAGCATCGTGGGCCGATCCCCCGCGGACGCCGTCGGCGGGCGGCGCACGGTCGGCTCGTGTCGTGGCGACGGGAGGCTGTGGTGTCCGGGCAGCCCCTGGACATGGAACTGCTGTCCCACCAGATAGCAGCGGCAGCCGAGCAGACGATCGATCGAGGTGTCGATGACCGCGGCGTCCCGATGCACGAGGAGCCGCATCACGCGGCCCCGGATCGGCTTCCGGAAAGGCCTGCCATGCAGCAGCCATTCGTGCCCCGCCGCGCAGACAAGCGTGCTTTGTCGCAGCGAGGAAACCGCCACGGCCGGCAGCGATTCAATCGATCTGGAGATAATGACCACGTCGTTCGGTTCGTGCAGCAACGAAAAGTAGGCTGACCGGAGCTCCCCCGCAGACAGCGCTCCCACGACCGATTCGGGGGCATAGACGTAGTCTTCGGACCGCGGCACATAGACGGCCGGGTCCTCGACCCGGCACCACTCATCCGTGATCATCCCGGCGAAGATGGAGCGATCCACCGGATCGGCAACGAGGATGACCACGCCTGGCCCTGCGGTTCGACTTTCCGCAGCCCAGGGCACGTCGGGAATGCTCTGCGATGTGTCATTCCTCGGGCGACGATCCGCCCGGGCATGCGTCCGAACCGCCTTCACCGCTCTTCGGGCTGCATCCTTGATCGCATATCGCACCCGTCGGGGAACGATCGCATGGAATACCTTCTCGAGACGTTTGAGCGAATGCATGGGGAGCGAATTCCGGAACATGCTGCAGAGGATGGATGAACGACACGGGATACAACAGAACGGAGGCTTAGACAATGCCAAATACCCGCCGCCCATGACGATCACCCATCCTGCTCAGATCTCCCCGGTTGCCGAACTCGCCGAGTAATGTGCACTTGTGAAAACACCCCGCCCTCCGTATCTCTCCTTCATCACCCGGAGCTTCTTTCGTCGCCAGGAAAGTATCCGATGCTCGCTCGACACCTGCGACTGTTCCCCGCGTGAGCGTCGCATGAACGTCGTGATCCGGCAGATCTACTACGACAGCGCGCAGCAGCGGGCGCTCGACCCCGCTTTCACGCCCTACGACAACCGGGCCAATCCCGACCCCGTCTGGCGGGAATTCCATGTCTTCCGCAGCGAGTACCTCGCCGGCAACGTCCGCGAGGGCATGATCACCGGCTACGTCTCGTGGAAGTTCGGGATGAAGACGCGCGTCCGCGGCAGTGCGTTCGTTGATTTCATCTCGCGGCATCCAGGCCACGACGTCTGGTTCCTGAACCCCTTCGGCATTGAGCCAGGGACGTTTCCGAACGTGTGGCTCCAGGCCGAGCACCACCATCCGGGCATCCTCGGGCTCACGCGCCGCGTGTTCGCGCGGGCCGGCATCGACTGCGATCTCGCGAGGCTGAACCAGCCGCCACGCTCGGAACTCTATTGCAATTACTGGGCCGGGACACGGCGCTTTTGGGATGCCTACATGGACTTCTGCGAGCCGGTCCGGGAGGTGTTGCTGAACGGCCTCGACGACCGTGATCGGCGTCTCTTGCTCTCGCGTGCCGACCGGACAATCGACGCCTGCTACATCCCGTTCATCATGGAGCGGCTCTTCACGACGCTTTTGTCACTCCGTCGTGATCTCTCGTTCATGGGATGGGACGGCGCAGGGGCGAGGCGGCCGAAGAGACGCTGGCTCTGGCGAATGAAAGCGGAGTGAACGACGGCGGGAATCATGCCGCGGGCGTCAGCGGCGATTTGAGATGGACACTCGTCATCGCGACGACGTGAGCCCGAGCCG
>CAZONY010000092.1:0-8905 GCA_964581215.1 uncultured Chitinophagaceae bacterium
TCGACCTCGTCGGCGATCTGGCGCTGGCCGGGCGGCCGCTCCAGGCGACGGTGCGGGCGTGCCGCAGCGGGCACCGGCTCAACGCCGCCGCGGCGGCGCGGGTCGCCGCGCTGGGCCGCGAGCCGCTGGCTTCGGCGGGGGCGTGAGGCGGCCATGAGCGACGTGATCATCCATCCCACCGCGATCGTCGAACCGGGGGCCCGGCTGGGCGAGGGCGTGCGGATCGGGCCATTCTGCGTGGTGTCGGAGCGTGCGGTCATCGGCCCCGGCACGACGCTCGCCAACAACGTCACGATCCTCGGCAGCGTGGAGCTTGGTGCCGACAACGCCGTTCACTCCTTCGCCGTGATCGGGGGGGAGCCTCAGGACGTGAGCTATCGCGGCACCGACACGCGGGTCGTGGTCGGCGACCGCAACGTGATCCGCGAGCACGTGACCATCAGCCGCGGCACCGAAAAGGAGTCGGGGGAAACCGTCATCGGCAGCGGCAACTACCTCATGGCCGCCTCGCACGTCGCCCACGACTGCGTGATCGGCGACCACGTGATCCTCGCCAATGGCGTGCTGCTCGGCGGGCACGTGCGGGTGCACTCGCATGCGTCGCTCTCGGGGTCGGTCGCCGTGCATCACTGGGCGACGATCGGCGGCTGGGCATTCGTGGCCGGCGTGAGCCGCGTGCTCCACGACGTGCCCCCCTTCATGCTCGCCGAGGGGATGCCGGCCCGGCCCCGGTGCATCAACACGGTGGGGCTGCGGCGGGGCGGGTTTTCCCGGGAGGCCATCGACGCGGTGGCCGAAGCGCACCGCCTGCTCTATCGGGCCAAGGTGGGGCTGGAGCCCGCGCGGGAAATCCTCCGCTCGCAGGGGATGCTGCTGCCGGACGTCGAACAGCTGCTCGAATTTCTCGGCCGCCAGCAGGGCGGCCGGCATGGTCGTGGTCGTGAGCAACGGAGGGCCGCATGAGTCGGATCAAGGTCGGTGTCGTCGGGTGCGGTCATCTCGGCACGATTCATGCGCGGCTGATGGCGGCCCGGCCCGACGTGGAATTGGTGGCCGTGGTCGATCCGTCGCCCGAGTCGCGGGCCCGGGTGGCGGCGGCCCATGGATGCCGCGGCCTCGAGGATCCCCGGGAGCTGATCGGGCTGGCCGACGTGGCCGTCGTCGCGGCCCCCACCGGCCTCCACGCGTCGGTCTCGCTGCCGCTGCTGGAGGGTGGCCTCGACCTGCTCGTCGAGAAGCCGCTCGCCGCCTCCGTGGAGGATGCCCGGGCGATCGTCATCGCCGCCCGTCGCCACGGCCGCGTCGTGGCCGTCGGCCACGTGGAGCGGTTCAATCCGGCCTGGCGGATGGCCGCCGAGCGGGCCGGCCGCGTGATCGCCGTCCAGGCCTGCCGGCAGGCGCCGTTCACGTTCCGATCGATGGATGTGGGCGTGGTGCTCGACCTCATGATCCACGACATCGACCTGGTGCTTTCCCTGGATCCCGGGCGGCTGGAGCAGGTGGAGGCCCACGGACTGGTGGCCACGGGCGGCCACGAGGATCTGGTGCGGGCCCGGCTCGCGTTTTCCTCCGGGCTCGTCGCCGACCTGACCGCCTCGCGGATCAGCCCCACGCTGCAGCGGACGATCTCGGTGGTGTCCACCGACAGCATCATCGACGTCGATTTCAACGCCAAGACCGTCGCCGTCACGAAGCCTTCGCCCGAGGTGCGATCCGGTGGGTTCGTGGCGGCCGAGGTGCCGATCGAACGTCGTGCCGGCCTCAAGGAAACCTTCTTTGCCGACGTGCTGCCGCGCGAGACGCTCGCCGCGCCGGATGCCAATGCCATCGCGGGCGAGCACGACGACTTCCTCGCCGCGGTGACGACCGGCCGGGCGCCGCTGGTGCCGGCATCGGCCGGGGCGGCCGCGCTCGAGATCGCCGGGCGTGTGCTCGATGCGTTGGCCTGCGTGCGCTTCGGCGGCGACCTCGAGCCGGCCGTGGTCCCACTGGGTGGCCGGCGAATTCGCGTTCCGGCGGCCGGGCCGGCCCGAAAAACCGGCTGAAGGCGCCCAGGCCGCAGGGTCGGGGCCACCGCCGTCAGAATCGCCGCGGCGGAGCCGATACTGGGAATAGAGGATGTCGGGCGGAGGCATGTGGCTATGGCGCGATGGGCGATGATTCCGCTGACGGTGGCCGCCACGCTGGCGGTCGTCACGGTGCGTGCCGACGAGCCGTGGCCTCCCGTGGAGTTCGCGGGGGTCGGCCTCGGCGACGTGACGGGAGTCGGGTCGATCGCCGACGTGCTGCGGCGGTCCGTTCCCGCGGCGGAAGATCCCGGGTTGCCGCTCGATGTCGTGGTTCGCGGGCCGACGGGGCCGGCGGGAATGGCGGAGCCGCTCGCCACGGAGATCCGCAGCCGCATCAGTGCCCTCGACGTTTCCGCCGGCGTCGTAGCCACTCCCGACGTGGTCCACGAGGGGCTCACGACCTGGACGGGCGGCCTGAGGCTCGAATCCGATCGCGACGACGGGCGGGAACTGATCGAGCTGCGGACCTTGCTGCATCAGACCGAGCAGGCCGGAGTGTTCGGCATCGAACTCGGGCCGCGGATCGAGCGGCGGCTGCGGCGGGGCGCGGTGGTCTTTCTCGATGGCAAGGCCGAGGCCCGCTCGCTCAAGTCGGCCGAAACCGGCACCTGGTCGCTGCCCGGGGGATCGGCCGACGCGATGGTGGGCGTGACCGCCCGCACCGGGCTCACCCGCTGACGCGGGGCCGCGGTCAGACGCCGTGCTCCGCCGGCTCCGCGCGGGGCTCGAACCAGCGGTAGATGGCCGGCAGCACCAGCAGCGTGAGGATCGTGCAGGTCACGAGGCCGCCGATCACGACCGTCGCCAGCGGCCGCTGCACTTCCGCTCCGGCGCTGCCGGAGACGGCCATCGGCACGAATCCCAGCGCCCCGCAGGTGGCCGTCATCAGCACGGGCCGGAGCCGGTCGAGCGATCCCTCCAGGACGGCCGCCCGCTGATCGCGGCCGCCGTGGCGGAGGTGGCGCACGTGCTCGATCAGCACCACGCCGTTCATCACCGCGATGCCGAAGAGGGCGATGAAGCCCACGCCGGCCGAGATCGAGAAGGGCATGCCCCGCAGCCAGAGCGCGAAGATGCCTCCCGTCGCCGCGATCGGCACGTTGAGGAAGATGAGCAGCGTGAGGCTCACCGAGCCGAACGTCACGTAGAGGATCGAAAAGATGAGCAACATCGCGACGGGCACCGCCACCATCAGCCGGCGGCTGGCCCGCTGCAGGTTCTCGAACTGCCCCCCCCAGGCCAGCGCGTAGCCCGGTGGCAGCTGCACCTGCTCGGCCACGGCCCGCTGGGCCTCGGCCACGAAGCCCGCCAGGTCGCGGCCGCGCACGTTGCACTGGATCAGGAGCCGGCGGCGGATGGAGTCGCGGCTGATCTCGGAGGGACCGTCCTCGACGACGACATCGGCGAGCTGCGTGATGGGGATCTGCCGGCCCTGCGGGTCGTCGATCTTCAGCCGGCGGATCATGTCCACGTCGTGCCGCCAGGCCGGCGCCACCCGCACCTGGAGCGGAAACCGTCGCTGCCCTTCGAACACCTCGCCGACGACCGTGCCACCGATCGCCCCCACGACATCCAGCACGTCGGCGGCGTTGATGCCGTAGCGGGCGAGGGCGGCGCGGCGGATGATCACCCGCACGTACGGCAGGCCGGTGATCTGCTGGGCCTGAACGTCGGCGGCGCCCGGCACCTTGTTGAGCGCGCGGACGATCCTGTCTCCTTCGACCTTGAGCACGTCGAGGTCGTCGCCATAGAGGCTCAGGCCCACGTCGGATCGGACGCCGGCGACGAGCTCCTGCACCCGCAGTTCGATCGGCTGCGTGAAGCCGTAGGCGTTGCCCGGCACGTCCCGTTCCAGGGCGGCCTGCATCTCCTCGACCAGCGTCGCCTTGTCGAAGGCCGCCCCGCCCCCGTGGGCCGACTTCAGCCGCACGAGCAGGTCGGTTTGGTGCACGCCCATCGGGTCGTTGGCGATCTCGGGCCGGCCGGTCTTCGAGACGACGCTCTCCACCTCGGGAAACCGCAGCAGGGTGCGCTCCATCGCCTTCGTCATCTCGATCGACGACTCCAGCGACACGCTCGGGAGACGGACCGCCTGGATGGCGAGATCCCCCTCGTCGAGCTTGGGCACGAACTCCAGGCCGAAGCCGGCCGCCACGACCACCCCCGCCACGAACACGGCGGCCGACGTGCCGAGCATCAGGACGGGATGGGCCATGGCCCGCGTCAGGAGCGGCCGGTAGGCCGCCTTGATCCACCGCACGAGCGCGGTATCGCCGGCGGACACCCGCCGGGCGAGAAAGAGCGACGCCATCACGGGCATCACCGTGACGGAGAGCACGAGCGCCGCCGTGAGCGCCGACATGAACGTGAAGGCCATCGGCTTGAACATCTTCCCCTCGACCCCCTCCAGGCTGAGGATCGGGATGAAGACGATGATCACGATCAGGCCGGCGAACAGGATCGGCGTGCCGACCTCCCGCGACGATTCCTTGAAGACCTCCAGCGGCACCCGCTTCCCGTCGTGCGTCCGGCGGTAGCTGCTGGCGGCGCGGACGGCGTTTTCGATCATCACGACCGCGCCATCGACGATCACGCCGAAATCGACGGCGCCGAGGCTCATCAGGTTCGCCGAGACGCCCGCCATGCGCATGGCGATCAGGGCGCCCATGGCGGAGAGGGGGATGGCGGCCGCCACGATCAGGCCGGCGCGGATGTCGCCGAGCAGGAGGAAGAGCATCACGATCACGAGCCCCACGCCGATGCCGATGTTTTCGGCGACGGTGTGGATCGTCTTCATGACGAGTTCGGTGCGATCGTAGAAGGTGTCGATGAACACGCCCTCGGGCAGCGTGGCGTTGATCGCCTCGATCTTCTCCTTCACGTCGGCCACCACCTGCCGCGAATTCCCCCCCATGATCATCATCACCATGCCGGTCACCGCCTCGCGGTTGCCGTCGCGGGTGACCGCGCCCTGCCGCAGCATGGGGGCGAAGCGGACCTCGCCGATGTCGGCGATGCGGATCGGCGTGCCGTCGGCCCGGCTGTCGAGCACGATCGAGCGGATGTCGTCGAGCGAGCCGATCAGCCCTTCGCCCCGGATCAGGCGCTGCTCGGACCCGTGGCGGATGGCGCCGCCGCCGGCGTTGGCGTTGTTTTCCTCGAGGGCCCGAAACACCCGGCTGAGCGGGATGTCGAAGTTGAGGAGGCGGTCGGGGTCGATCTGGATCTCGTAGGTCTTGAGCTCGCCGCCGAACGTGTTCACCTCGATGACGCCCGACACGCTCCGCAGCTGGAAGGCGATCTGCCAGTCGAGGATGGTGCGGAGATCCATGAGGCTGTAGTCATGCCCCGGCTTCGCCCGCACCTCGAACTGGTAGATCTCGCTCATCCCGGTGGCGATGGGGCCCATCTGCGGATCGCCCATGCCCGCCGGAATGTTCTGCCGGGCCTGCTGCAGCCGCTCGTTGATGAGGTTCCGGGCCCAGTAGACGTCGGTGCCGTCCTCGAAGGCGACCGTCACCGCCGACAGGCCGTAGCGGCTGATGGAGCGGATCTCGGCCACCTTGGGCAGGCCGCTCATCGCGTTTTCGACCGGAAAGGTGATGAACTGCTCGACCTCGACCGGGCCGAGCGACGGGGAGGTGGTGAGCACCTGCACCTGCACGTTCGTGAGGTCGGGCACCGCGTCGAGCGGGAGCCCCGCCACCGACAGCGCCCCGGCGCCGAGGAGCACCGCCGCGAGCAGCATCACGATGAAGCGGTTGTCGAGCGACCAGTCGATGATCCGGGAAACCATGCAGTCCTTCCGCCCCGTGGGGCCGTCACTCGCCGAGCAGGTCTGCCAGCATCCGCGACTTGAGGGCGAAGCCGCCGGCGACGACGACGCTCTCGCCGTCGGCGATGCCCGCGGTGATTTCCACGGCCTGCGGCGTGGAGCGGCCCACGGTGACGTCGCGCCGCTCGAACTGGTCGCCCGCGCCGGGCACGAAGACGAACGTCTTCCCCTCGTGCTCCAGCACCGCCGACGGGGGCACCTGGACCACGGTCGCCTGCGTCGAGCCGGGCAGATCGACGGTCACGAACATCCCCGGCTTGAGCAGGCCCTCGGCATTGTCGGCGCGGGCCCGCATCGAGACGGTGCGGGTCGTCGCATCGACGAGATCCCCGGTGTAGAAGATCTTGCCGGAGAACGTCCGGCCGGGCCAGGCCGGACTGCGGAAGGCCACCGTCTCGTCCGCGATCCCGCGCACGACCGGCAGCTGTTCCTCGTAGATGTCGGCGGCCAGCCACACCGAATCGAGATCGGCGATGCCGAGGATCTGGTTGGTGGGGCCGACGTGCTCGAGCAGGACGACGTCCTTGGAGATCACCGTGCCGTCGAACGGGGCGTGGACGGGGCAGTGGGCGAGGTCCTTGCCCCGTGCCGGGTCGATCTTCGCGATGTCGTCGGCGTCGAAGCCGAGGATCTTGAGGGCGGTCTCATCGACGGCGACCCGCGTCTGCAGTTCCTGCACCTGCTGCGCCTGCATGATGGCGGCCTGCCGGGCATCCTGCTCGATCTGCTCCAGAAGCGAGGTGAGCGTCGCCCGCGCGGTCGTCGAGGCGGCCTCGGCCTCGAACAGCTGACGGGCGGCCAGGATGCCCTGCCCCTGGAGCGGCGCCAGGCGGTCGAGGTTTTTCTTCGCGGTGTCGTTGGCGATGTAGGCGGTCAGGAGCGTCTCGCGGTATTCGCCCAGCGGCTTGTTGCGCATCTCGGCGTCGATCCGCTCGATCGGGGCGTTGGCCCGGAGCAGCGCGATCAGGGCCTGCGTGTTGGCCGCCACCGCCTGCACCCACTCGTTCTTGCGGAGCGCGAAGCTCAGCTGCAGCCGGTCCTGAACGAGGCGGAGCATCGCGTCGCCGACCTCTCGGCTCTGGATGACCGCCATCACCTCGCCTTTCTTGACGCGATCGCCGAGGCCGACCTTCACCGCGTCCACGCGGCCGTCCACGAGGGGGAAGATGTGGGCCACGCGGTCTTCGTCGAGCATGATCTTGCCGGTCACCGTGACCTGCTGCTCGAAGCGGCCCACGCGGGCGGGCTCGATGGCGATGCCGGCGGCCGGCCAGGATGCCCGGGGAAGCTCGACGGTGGAGGGGCCGGCCGCCTTCGCGGGCGCGGCGGCGGGGGGCTCCGGAGCCGCGTGCTTCGGGGCGACGAAGCTGCACCCGACAGCGGCGGCGCACGCCGTCCACAGGGCGAACCATGCCATCGTCGATGCCGCGGGGGTGACCATGGGGCGTTGGCTCACGATGGGGGGCTCGTCACTTCGTAGTATAGAAAAGATCGAACAGCCGATCCGGCAGCCGTCGCCACCACGGCGCGGTCGCCTTGCCGGCCGGGCCCGATCGGGGCTGACAGGGGCCGCCGTAGATCGGCCCGCAGCTCGGCACGCCGTCGTCGCCCACGAGGTCATGCGGTGCCGGCGGCTGCGACGGATGGCAGGGTGGGGGCGGCACGCATGGCGGCAGGGCCCGCGGTTCGGCGCAGTGGTGCAGCGGCTCGGGGCCGGCGATCCAGTCGAGCGGCGAATCGCTCGGGGGCGGCAGTTGCGGGAGCGGTTCTCCGCCGCCTGCCGGAGCCACCTGATCGTCGGCCCTGTTGGGATCGCGGCCGATGCGGCCCGCATCATCCCGCAGTTCGCGGCGTGGATCGTCGGGATGGGCGGCCGGGGCGTCGGGCCGGGGCGGGAATTCCTCCAGCTGCAGGAGGTCGGCGATCTGCACCGCGCCGTTCCAGCGCTCCGCCTGGGCCTCGACGAATGCCAGTTCGGTTTGGGTGAGGATCCGCTGGGCCTCGAGCAGGTTCAGAAACGTCACCTCGCCGCGGGCGTAGAGCTGCTGCGTGATCTGCACCGTCTCGCGGGCCTTGGGCAGGATGTATTCCTCGTACCAGTCCACCGTCCGCTGCGCCTGGCGGTAGATGTTGACCACCTGGGCCGTCTGGGCGGCCAGATCGATCTCGACCTCCCGGAGCGCCGCGCGAGAGGAGGCGATGTCGGCCCGGGCCGAGCGGATGGTGCCCTGATTGCGGTCGAAGAGCGGCACCTCCATCATGACCTGCACGAGCCCCTGCTCCTGCGGCGGATAATCGACCTGCCGCTGGTAGCCGCCGAGGAGGTTGATGTTGGGGATCGGCTCGACCACGGCGCGTTCGAGCGCCCACTGGGCCCGGGCGATCCCGGCCTCCGCGGCCCGCGGCTTGGCGTTGCGCGAGGCCACGGACTCCTGGAGCTGTTTCAAGTCGAAGTTCGGCAGCGTCTGGAAGAGATCGGCCTCGATCTGGCCCACGTCGGCCCGGGGGAGGCCGATCGCGGCCGCCAGTTCCCGTCGGCCCGTCTCGATGAAGACCGAGGCGTTGAGCAGCCGCACCTCGGCCCGGTCCTTCTCGATGCCCCAGAAGAGGACGTCGGCCTTGGTCACCTCGCCGGCCTCGGCCAGTTTTGCGCCGATACGATAGGAACGGTTCGCGATGTCGAACAAGAGCCTGTAGATCTCGGCCCGCCGCTGCGATACGAGCAGCGCGTAGAACGAGCTCCGCACGCCCGTGAGCACGTCGAACCGGGCGCGGATCAGTTCATATTCGGCCTGCTGCACCTCCCGCAGGGCCGCCTGCTGGGAGAGCTGCAGCTTGCCGGCGGTGACGATGTCTTGCGTGACGAAGCCGTTCCACTGGCTGTAGGAGCCGGCGGCCTGTGGCGACCCGCCGGCGAGCATCGGGTTGGGATAGAGCCGCGCCTGCACCGCCTTGCCGCGGGCCGCCTCGACGGCCGCCCGCGCCGACCGCAGCCGCGGAT
>CAZONY010000093.1:0-8810 GCA_964581215.1 uncultured Chitinophagaceae bacterium
AGACGAGCCGATTGATCTCGTCGCGAATCGCCTTCTGCTCGGCCCGGTAACGGGCATCCTTCTCGGGGGCGCGGGTGCCGATCGTGTCGGTGCCCTTGAACATCATGTGCTCGAAGAAATGGCTGATGCCGGTGATCCCCGGCCGCTCGTTCACGCTGCCCACCCGGGCCACCCACCCGGCGCTCACGACGTTGGGCTGATCGGCGCGGGGCACGAGCAGAAACTGCATGCCGTTGGGGAGCGAGAACTCCTCCACGGCCACCTGCTGGGCTCTTCCCAGGCCGGCGGACGCGACCACGGCGAGAAACGCGGTGCCGAGGATGAGAAGGCGCGGAATGACGGGCATGAATCGGCTCCCGGGAAAGCGATGGATGCGGCACGAGAAGGCTGCGTTATACCCCAAGGCCCTTCCCGACGGCGAACGCGGCAGGTGTCCAGCAGCCGAGGGGCACGGTGCTGCTGGCAGCGGGCGGGCGATCGTCGTCAGGGGACGACGCGGCGTAGGATCCCCTGTTCCGTGTGCGTGTAGGACCTTTTCCCATGGCTTCGATCGACCGGTCCGACCCGATCATCCTCGGCCACGTGCTCGCGGAGCACCAGGATCTCTTCAACCGACTGACCGCCGCGCGGCGGGCCTTCGCCGGCGAAACGCCGCCGCCCGCGGACCAGTTTGCCGCCGTGCGGGACTGCCTGCAATCGCTCCGCGAATACCTGTGCGCGCACTTCGCCCAGGAGGAGCGAGGAGGGTTTCTCGAGGAGGCCGTCGCTCGGATGCCGCGGCTCGGGAGCGCCTTCTCCATGCTGGTAGCTCAGCACCCGGTTCTGCTGGCCGAACTCGACAGAATCATCGTCTCACTGCCATCGTCCTTGGAATCGGCTGCGGCCTGGCAGGATGTCGGCAAGGCGTATGCCGACTTCGCGGCCCGCATCTCGGCCCATGAGCGGCGGGAAAATGCGGTCGTCCAGGAAGGCTACAACGAGGACCTGGGGCTCGTGGATTAGCCGAGCGGGGGAAGCCGGTCAGCGATCCGATGCGGCCACATGCGCGGCGACGTCGATCTGCCGTGGTGCGAACGTGCCGTCGAGCGGCACGACCTTGTCGATCCGCTCGAGGTCGATCAAGAGCGGCGGATCCGTATCACGGCCGTCGGCGGCAAAGGCCAGGAGCTGCATGCGGGGAGGACGGATGACCAAGCAGTGTGGCAGCAGGTGCCGGGATGGCCGCACGCCGGTGTCCGTCGGGTGCTCCAGGAGCTCGATCGCCCGGCGATCGTTGATGGCGGCGCTCAGCGTGGAAAGCAGCCGGGGCCGCGAGGCGTAGGCCGCGTCGCGGCGTCCCGCCACGTGAAAGGCACGCTGCGCTTCCGCGAACTGCTGCTTGAGGCTGGTGGGCAGGCCGCGCTCCAGCCTGTTTCGCAGCGACTCGATCCCCGTCCAGAGCACGGTGCCTTCGAAATCGCGGAGCAGGTCCCGGGCGACCGCGAACGAGACCAGTTCGAGGAGCGTGAGCGGGTCGGGTGGCACCTGCCGGCTGCCGACGCTTTCCCGGTCCAGGCACCAGCCATACTTCCGGCTTCCCGGGAGGGGTTTGTGCTCCACCGGATACCCGCAGGAGGCGAGAAACTCGCAGTCACGACGGAGCGTGCGTGGCGAGAGACGGGTGAGGCCGAGACGGTCTTGGATGGCGGCGATCAACGCCTGATCTTCAAGCGGCTGACGGGCGTCAGACAGGGCATCGAGGACGGCGAAGATCCGGAGAAACTGCTCGTGACGGGCAAAGTTGTTAGACATCGGTGCATCGCAAGAGGAAGCCCATCGCGAGGCCACCACCGACGTGACGGATGACCGAGCCGCCTGCCACTGATATCCCGCGGGCTCCGGAATTCACCACAGATCGCGGCACCGTTGGTCAGGCCAATTTCTTCATGGGGGTCATTCGCTCCAGAGAAGTATGCCACGCCTCGGCCGCCTCCACGAGCCTGTCGATCATCGACATCACCTGGAGTGTGGTGAGCGATCCGTCTTCGACCACCGTTTCCACCACCAGGCGGAGGTTTTCGAAGTCGGCGTCATATTCCGCATGGACCAGCGGCGTGGCGGCCGCGAGGCCGGCCAACGCCATGCAGGTTGCCGGGATACTTCCCGCGCAGGAGAAGGCCCGTTCGATCGAGGCTCGGCAACGGCATCCGTCGTCGGGCGTTTCGAGCCTGACGATGGCGAGCCGTTCGTCCCGCAGGTTGCGGTAGGCGCGGGTCACGAAGGCGATGCGGATCGCCCCCTCCTCTTCGTCCACGTGGTGGCGAACCGACTCCGCCGCGAGGATCTTGGCACAGTGCTTCAGGGTCACGGGCATGGGCGCATTCCTTACCTTGGGCCGCCGCAGCGGCTGACGAGCCATACCCCCCTTCGTATGTATTCGCCGCTCCGGAAGCAATCTTGCGCGACGGTTCAAAAATTCCCGTCCGTTGGGTTTGGAGTGCGACCAACCGTGCCCTGGCATCAGTCACCTTATGAGTCGTTCGGTAGGGGGTGCACAACGGCTGCTCGGTTCTGTTCTGTACGGGACGGGGCGGCCGTGGTCCTCGAGGAGCCTGGGCATGGAAGAGCCATCGACGAGACCGCGTTCGATCACGGCCCTCCTGTTGGACTGGCAGGAAACGGCCAACGAGGGGCACCTGAAAACGCTTGTCAACGCGACGCGGCGACTGATGGAACGGGTCGCCCGGGCCGTGCTGCTTCGATCGGGGGTCGCGGATGGGTCGGCGGTGGATGATGCCGTGTCGCTGGTGCTCGATCATCTGCGCCGCCTGCCCGGTGCATCTGATCGCGAGCGTCGGGTCGCCAACTTCCGGCCGGCCGCGGCCACGGGCGACGGCGATGCAGGCGAGGTCTATCTCGTCTGGCTGACGACCGAACGGACGCGCGACGTGATTCGTCGGCGGCAGAGTCGGGAGCGGACGGCGAAACCATTTTCATCCCTCGCGCGCACCAGCCACCAGGGCATGCCATGCCAGGCCGAAGCCGCGGAGTCGGGCCACGAGCCGCCGGCGGAAGATCATTCGTCACGGCTGGAGCAGGTGCTCGTCCACCTCGAGCCCCCGCTGGCGACGGTGATCCGGATGCTGCTTGCCGGCCACAGCCAGAAGGCGGTCGCCGAAGCGACGGGCGTGTGCGAGGGCACGGTGTCGCGGCAGCGGGCGCGGGCGATCGAGCGGCTGCGGGGGCTGCTGTCGTAGCGGGTGGCCCGTCCTCCGCGCCATGGGCACCAGCCTGGCGGTCCAAGAGTCAGCCCGTCTCGAAGACGACCGTCCGCCGGCCGTGCAGGAAGACACGGTCTTCGAGCACCAGTCGTACGGCCCGGGCGAGCACGAGCTTCTCGACGTCGCGTCCTGCCTGGGCCATCCGCTCCGGCGTGAACGAGTGATCGATGTGGATCACGTCCTGGGCGATGATCGGCCCGTCGTCGAGTTCGGCCGTCACGAAGTGCGCGGTCGCCCCGATGATCTTCACGCCGCGGGCGAACGCCTGGCGGTAGGGGCTCGCTCCGGCGAAGGCGGGAAGGAAGGAGTGGTGGATGTTCACGATCCGCCGCGGAGAGCGTTCGACGAACCGGGCGGAGAGCACCCGCATGTAGCGGGCCAGCACGACCGCCTCGGGCGCGTAGCCCTCGATGGCCGTGGCCAGCGCGGCCTCGTGCTCCTCCCGCGACACGCCCTCGTGCGAGATGTGATGAAACGGCACGCCAAACCGCTCCACGAGGCCGCGGAGGGTGTCATGGTTGGCGATCACGCCGACGATCCGGCCCGGCAGATCGCCGACGGCGTCGAGCAGCAACAGTTCACCCAGGCAGTGCGGCTCCCGGGTGGCGCACACCACGATCGGCTTGCGTTCCGCGCGGGTCACCCGCACCTGCGCCCCGGCCGGCAGCGCGGCGGCCAGTTGCGCCTGGAGCCGGCCGGCGGGCAGGCCCGCAACGCCGGCCGGAGGCGTCACCTCGGCCCGGAAGAAGAAGTGACCGGCGTTGGCATCGACGAATTCCTGGTTGCTCTGGATGTTCAGCCGCAATTGCTGAAGCACGCCGGTGATGCGGTGGATGAGGCCCACCTCGTCGGGGCAGTCGACGAGCACGATCTCGCGGTCAGCGGCGGCGGCTCCGGATCGGCTCATGCGGGCACCCACGCCAGCACGACTTCGTCCACGCTGATCCCGGTCTTCCGAGCCGGCACGTCGATCCTTTCCAGTTCCAACCGCTCCACCGTGGCGTCGAGCCGGATCCTGTCGAGTTCCGCGGCGATCTCCTCCTCGAGGGCCAGCTTTCTCTCCTCCAGTGAAAGCAGGCTCTCTTCGGCATGGGCGACGTCGGCCTGCTGTCGCGCGGCCCGGCTGGCCGACCGCATCGATGTGGCGGCCTTCCCGATCGTGGTCGAACTGACGGTCCGGCGACCGAGCAAGGCCCCGAGCACGGCCGACCCGATGGAGACATAGGTCTGCATCGACTGGCTCTTCGCCTCGGCTTTTTCCCGCTCGACCTTCTGGCGGGCCCGCGCGATCCGTTCCTCGATCGCGGCCAGTTTCGCGGCATACCGGTCGCGGACCCGCTCCAACTCGCGGTCGCGCCACTCCTTCACCCGCTGGGTGATTCGCACGCGGAAATCGGCCTCCGATTCTTCGGGCAGCGACACCGCATCGATGGCAGCCGCCCGCCAGACGGCGAGGGTCGATGAGCGTGCCAGGTAGCCCTTCAGCGACGCGGCAAGCCGCGTGTAGCCCCCCGGACCGGCGAGCGGGCCGGGCAGGCTCGCGAACGTGCCTGGCCGCGGCGCGGGCTCGATCTCCGGCGGATTGGCGAGCCGCTCCCCGGCCTCCCAGGCCGATTCCCCCAGTGCCTCCGACGCCGGGGCCATGCAGATCACCTCGCGATCCACGTCGATCCGCACGGAAGCCTGTGCATAGCGGACCCGTGCCCGGCCGAGGATGGCCGGCGTGTAGTGGGTGTCGGCGTCGAGCGGCCCCGAGCGGCGGGGGGCGAGAAAGACTTCCCGCACGCCCGGAGGCAGGATCGGTCGCGGTCCGCCGGTCAAGCCGCCGCCGCGGGCGACCCGGTCGGGCGGCGCCGGGGCGGGGGCAGCGGTCGCGTCGACCCGGGCCGTCAGGCGGCGAATCTCCTCCCGCAGGAGCGGGCCACGGAGGTAGGCCATCGTCCAACGCGTCTGGAAGACCGTCTCGCCATCCTCGTGCACGCTGTGCATGAGAAACATGCGCTGCCCGAGTCCCGAGAGCAGGCGATCGACCGCGGCGCGGTCGAAGCCGGCGCCGGCCGACGAGGCCGCCCCCTCCAGGCCGTCGAGGACGCGGGCCTTGTCTCGGGCGGTCTGCAGCCGACCCAGAAACCAAAGCCCGGCGTTGGAGAGCCCCTTGTAATCGAGGTCGACGGGATTCTGCGTGGCCAGCACGACACCGAGGCCGTAGGCTCGCGCCTGCTTCATGAGGGTCAGGAGCGGCGTCTTGCTCGGCGGATTGGCGGTGGGGGGCAGGTAGCCGAACACCTCGTCCATGAGGAAGAGGGCCTTCAGCGACGACGTGCCGCCCTGCGTCCGCATCCATGAAACGGCTTGGCCGGCCAGGAGCGTGACGAAGGCCATCCGCTGGGCGTCGGAGAGATGCGTGATCGAGACGACGCTCACCCGCGGCTTGCCAGCCGGCGTCCAAAGAAGGCGGTTGACGTCGAGCGGCTCGCCATCGAGCCAGGCCTCGAAGCCGGGGGCCGCCGCCACGGTGTTGAGCCGCGTGGCCAGTTGGAACCGGTCGCCGGCAGGAAAAAAGTTTTCCAGATCGAGGTAGCCCACCCGCTCGATCGGCGGCGCGGGAATCGAGCGGACCAGCGTGCCGAAATCGACCTGCTGCCCGCTGCGCCACAGGGCGTCGATGATCGTGGAGAGCAGCACGTGCTCGCGGCTGGTGCCCGGTTCAGCGTCGATGCCGACCAGGGCCAGGATTCCCGACACCAGCGACTCGATCCGCTCGCGGGTGGCCTCTGCGTCGGCCAGCACGTGGTCGGGCGGCGGGGAGAGGCTCTCCAGCATCGCCAGGGGGCGACCGATGCGGCTGCCGGGCGTGTACACGGTCATTTCCACGGCCTCATGGAGCCGCCTGATCCGCGCGGGTGACTGGCCGCTGGCCTCGAGCCCGGCGGCCCAGCGGTCGGCGGTGCGTCGGGCGAATTCCTCCAGCGGGATGCCCTCACGAGCCGCCGCGTCGGATTCGATCCACGGCAGGAAATCCGCGGGGGCGAGATCGGGGAACGAGAGCAGCACGTTGGCCAGGTCCCCCTTCGGATCGACCACGATCGCCGGGATGCCGTCGAGGGCCGCCTCCTCGATGAGGTCGATCAACAACCCCGTCTTGCCGCTGCCGGTCATCCCCACGCAGACGGCGTGCGTCGTGAACCGCTTCGCTGCCACCAGAAGCGGTTCGGATCCGGCCTGGCCGGTCGCAGGGTCGATCTTCCGGCCAAAATAGAAGACGCCGAGTCCCTCGATATCGACGGTTTCAGCCGGGGGTGTGCGGGACGAACGCGAGCGGGCAGGGGGCATGGGAGGCTCCGGTGGACGTGCCGGAACAGTATTCAACTTGCGTGTCACCGATCCTGCAAACCGGCTTTCCAAAAACGGGGCCGGCGGGCGGGATCGGGCCCTTCCCCCCGACCCCGCCCCGCCGGCTGCTCGATGGTCCGAACGCCTTCGGCCACCGACTGGGAACGCCTTGCCTGTCGCTAACGTCGCCTGCGCTCGCGGTAGGCCGGCGGCGACGCGAGGGTGACGACGATCACCTCCTCGCCCGTCGCCGCGCTGATGTCGTGGTGGACGCTGACGGGTTCACTGCCCGTGGCGTCGCGCACCAGCGATTCCAGCGTCGGCCGTCCGGCGAGGACGAGATGGCTCCGCAATTGCTTGAGAAGTTCGGCGCCGCGACCGTTGCCACTGCCCTGACCCTCGATGAGCCTCTGCTCCGCGGCCGAGAGCACGCCGTGCAAGTGCACGAACAGCTTGTTCTCGACGAGATGGGCATGCACGTCACGCGGGCCGCGGCCCATGAACTCCTGCTGGAAGCGGGCGACAGCATCGCAGACGGCCGCCTCGATCTCACCCTGCGACTTCATGGCAACACTCCCGGATGAAGAATCCCCTCTTGGTGGGGGTTCTGGTAGAGAGGGTTTCGGGAGAAGTGACGACCTCGAATGAGCGGTCGGCAGCCAGCCGGAAAAATTTGCTTGCCTTGCCCAGAATGCCACTTATACTTGCCCTCGTCGGTGGGCAGAAGCGTGCTCAAAACACGCTCGCAGGCCGACAAAAACAGCGAAATTGACGGAAGACGAGTCGAGGGGCAGTCCGGGTAACCGGGTGGTCCGTCGCAGCGTAAGCCGGCGCGAGAGACATCCTTCGGGAGGTCTCCCACGCCGGCTTTTTTCGTTTCGACACCCAATGCCTGCGGAGCCCTTCACCACCATGGCCGCGACGTCCCCCGCTCGGAACATTCCGCCTCACGGCGGCCCGCCGTCCACCCGCGACTACGGTCCGCGGCTGACCCGCCGGGTCGCCCGGGCGGCGGCGTCTTTCGAGCACCTGCTGCTCGGCCGCGCGCCGACCAGCGTGACGGTCATCGCCGCCGCCGACTGGATGGCGGTCAGCATTCTCGAGCCGCTCTCACCGATCGAGCGGCGGCTGGCCGGTGAACCGCCAGGTTCGTCGCGGGTGCGGGAACACCATCGATCGCTCTTCGATGCCACGCTCGCGGCGTTGTGCGAGCACGTTCGGCAGGCCACGGGTGTGGTGCTCACCGGCGGGCTGGCGCACGTTGACACCGTCAGCGGCACGGTGACCAAGACGCTGGCCACGCGGGCCGATATCGAACTGTTCCTTTTGGGTGAGGGGCTGCCGGGACTCGGCGTCCCCGTCGATGCCCATGTTCATGCCCATACCGCGGACGGCGCAGGATCCGCCCGCCTGTGATCTTTTCCGGAAGGACCCCCACTTTATGAAGAAGGTGCCCCATGCTCGTGCTGACAAGAAAAAACCGTGAAAGTGTGGTGATCGGTCGTCCTGAGGATCTGGAGATCGTTCTGGAAATTACGATCCTCGAGATCGAGGGGGGCCGCGTCCGGCTGGGCTTCCAGGCTGATAACAAGATGCCCATCCATCGCCGCGAGGTCTGGGATCGCATCTGCAATGGCAACGGCAATGGCAACGGCAACGGCGCGACAAAGGCCGCTGGGAGCGCGGCCGCTGCCCGCTCATGAAATCCCAGGGCGAGATCGAGGCCGCCGTCTGCGATGGCATCTCGAGGTTCCAGCAGGACTTCATCGGCCGGGGCCCGCGAGACATCCATTCGCACCTGATCGGCACACTGCTCGTCGTGCAGCTTCAGGGGGTGCTGACGCCGGCGGAGCGACAGCTCATCGCTCCCCGGCCGGAGCCATCCCTCGCGGCTGGCGACGGTGCCGATGGCGGCAAGGGGCCCGACCACGGCAATGGTCGGGCCCTGCTCAAGCAGGTTCGGGCCCACATGGTGTCGACCGGCCGGCAGCGGCTGGCCGACATTGTGGAAAACGCCGTGGGTGTGCCCCTGGTGAGCGTTCACCACGACATCTCCACCGTGACGGGGGAGGAACTGATCGTCTTTTCCCTCGCCGCCGCCCCGGTTTGCCGCCCCAAGAAGAAGGCCTGAGCCCGCGAACGAGCCTGTTTTCACCGTCTTGCACGGCGTACTCGATTCCGTACACTACGTTGTTTCGCGGTTTCGACCGGCCGCTA
>CAZONY010000094.1:0-2769 GCA_964581215.1 uncultured Chitinophagaceae bacterium
AGCAGGCCCTCCGGCCGAAACACGAGGCTCACGGTCAGGATGGCGAACACCGCCGCCCCCGCCCAGCGTTCCCCGACGTAGGCGGTGGCCAGGGCCCGCACCATGCCGATCACGATCCCTCCCACGACGGCGCCGGGGATGCTGCCGATCCCGCCAAGCACGGCCGCCGTGAAGGCATAGAGCCCGTTCTGGAACCCCATCTGGAATCCGATGGTGTTGATGTAGAGGCCGTAGACCACGCTCGCCGCGCCGCCGAGGAATCCCCCCAGGAAAAAGGTCGCGGCGATGACACGATCGACATCCACGCCCACCAGCGACGCAGCGGTCGCGTCCTGCGACACGGCCCGCATCGCCTTGCCGAGCCGCGTCGTTTTCACCAGCAGCGTCAACGCGATCATCAGCGGCACCACCACCACGAGCACGAGCAGGTCCTTCCAGCTGAACTGCAGGGATTCGCCGGCAAGCAGGTTGGTGGTGGGCAGGAGCTCTGGAAACGACCGGTCGGCCGGACCGATCCAAAACAGGCCGATGTTCATGAAGATGAACGACACGCCGATCGCCGACACGAGAGGGGCGAGCTTGGGTGCGTCCCGCAGCGGACGGTAGACGATCCGATCCACGGCGACATTCACCAGTCCGCAAAACAGCCCGCACACCACGACCAGGAGCAGGATTCCGAGCCACGCCGCCACGCCAGCGGAACCGCCGGCCAACCCCTCGAAGCCGGTCGCCGACACGAGCGTCAACGCCAGGCAGGCGCCCAGCATGATCAGGTCGCCGTGCGCGAAGTTGATCAGGCGGAGGACCCCGTAGACCATCGTGTAGCCGAGCGCGACGAGCGCGACGAGCGCACCGTTGGTGAGTCCGATCAGGCACTGCTGGAGAAAGAAGAGAAACGACACGGTCGGCTCCGAAGCGGATTCTTTCTACTTCGCCCCGGCGCTGGTGGCCACGGCGGTGTCGTCGATCACCTCCTCGAACTCGAACCTCCCCCCGCGCACCGCGCTCACGGTGAGCGCATCGAGCGTGGTGTCGCCGTTCGTGTCGAACCCCCACGCCCCCAGCGCCCCGTCGAAATCGCGGATCGCCAAGGCCGCATCGGAGATCGCCCGTCGCTGCTTCACGCCGGCGTCGCGGATCGCCCGCAGCACCACCTGCGCCGCCTCGTAGCCATACACGGCATACCCCTCGGGAACCTCGCCATACCGCTGCCGATAGCTGGCGACGAACTCGCCCCCTTTCCCGGTCAGGCGATCGGGCGGCAGCCCTCCGAAGGTCACGAAGCAGCGATCTTCGAGATTCGCCGCGCCCGCCGCGTCGATGAAGGCCTGCTCCTTGCAGCCGTCGGGCACTAGCAGCAGGGCAGGAATCCCGGCGCTGGTCATGTCCTTCGCCAGCTGCCCGCCCTTGCTCTGCGTCGTGCCGCCGAAGTAAACGAGATCGGGGCCGGCGGCCTTGATGCGGGCCATCAGCGACTTGAACTCCTGCGCCTTGGCATCGATCGAATCATGGCCGAGCACCTCGATGCCGAGTTCGCGGCACCGCTCGTCGAAGAGGTCGGCGATGCCTTTGCCATACACCTCGTTGTCGTCGAGGATGTACACCTTCTTCACGCCCCGGCGCCGGGCCCAGTCGGCCGAGAGCGGCCCCTGGAGGTCGTCGGCGGGCACGACCCGCACGTAGTTGAGCCGGCCAGTGGGCCGGTAGACGCCCGGCTCCCCGGGCTCGCCCATGTCGGGCTTGGTCAGACCGACGGCGGTGTTGGCCGGCGACACCATGAGCAGGTCGCCCAGATTGAGGATCGGCATCGACACCTTCGCGGCCCCGGAGTTGTAGGTGCCGATATAGGCCATCACGTCGGGATCCTGGAGCGCCCGGCGGGCATTGGCGGCCTCGGCCTCGCTCGTCCATTGGCCCGCGGCAGCGGTGGCGTCGTCCAGATCGAGGTATTCGATCCGGAACGAACCGACCCGCCCCCCCGCCTCCTCGATCGCCATCCTGATGCCACGCACGATCGAGTCGGTCTGCTGCTTGGCGGAGCCCGTCCGAGGGAGGCTCGAGACGATCCTCACGACGCCCGGGTCGGCCGGTCGGCAGCCGACGGTCAACATCGCCACGCACGCGGCCGTGGCCGCCGATCGAATCCATCCGGGCATGCCGAAGAATGTAGGAGCCCGCGACCAGCCGCGTCAAACGGGCGTCACCGCAGGATCAACCGCCAGCAGCGGTGGATCCGATCGTTGCGGAAGTCCTCGGGGATCGTCTGCCGGGTGATCTCCCGGACCGTGTAGCGATCGGCGACCCGCGCCTCGGCGAGGTGGAAGCGGCGGAAGTTCGTCGAAAAATAGACGACTCCCCCCGGAGCCAGGTTGCCCGCGACGAGTTCCAGCAACTCCGCGTGATCCCGCTCGACGTCCCATGGCGACTCGCTCTTGGCCGAACGGGAAAACGTGGGCGGATCGACGACGACGAGATCGAATGGCGATTCCCCCCGCCGCGTTCGGTGGGTCAGGAACGCGCGGGCTTCGTCCCGCACCGTGCGGTGCCGGCCGGCATCCTTGAAGCCGTTGGCGGCCAGGTTCGTCCGCGTCCAATCCAGGTATGTGTTCGAGAGATCGACGCTCGTCGTCTCGGTCGCGCCGCCGGCGGCCGCGTAGACGGAGAAACTACCCGTGTAGGAAAACAGGTTGAGGAACCGTTTCCCTGCCGCTTCGTCACGCACCATGGCCCGCGTCTGCCGGTGGTCGAGAAAGAGCCCCGTGTCGAGAT
>CAZONY010000094.1:2779-8624 GCA_964581215.1 uncultured Chitinophagaceae bacterium
GCACGGCGAGCAGCGTGCGCTGCTGGCCGACTTTCTCGTACTGACCGCCCGACCGCTGACGCCGCCGCGCCTTGAGCTCCGTCCGGTCGTACGGCACGCCCAGTTCGGCGGCCGCCGCCTCGATCATCCGCGACAGCCAGACCTCGTGCTCGATCTCGGTGCGCTCGTGCGGTCGGTCGTATTCGGCGGCATGAAGCCAGCCGGCGTACCAGTCGATGACCAGCGGCACCTCCGGGATGTCGCGGTCGTACACGCGGAAGGCCTCGATCCCCTGGCGGCGGGCCCATTTCGCGAGGTGCTTGAAGCGTTTGGCGAGACGGCGACGGAAATCGCCAATCTGGTCGGCGGTCGTGCGCGCCCGCTGGCGGCCCGAAGAACGCACGGCGTCCATGGCGCCGTCGGCACCGCCCTCTTGGTCGGCTCCCTCCGGTTGCTGGCGCTCCGCAACGCCTCCCGAGGTGCCGGTTGGTGCTGCCGCATGCTCGGAGCCGCTCCGTCGCCGGATCTCGACTTCGAGGAGGCGGCAGGCGATGGGACCGTTGGCGAGCGGCACGCGGTGGGTGGGACGCAGGCCGAGGTGCTTCGTGGCCGGCGTGTCGGCGGCGAGGATCGCCGCCCGCCAGCCGCCGCATCGCTGCACGAGCCAGTCACCGATCCGGCGATACAGCGCGCCGGCCCGTGGGAGCGGGAGTCGTTCGCCGTAGGGCGGATTGGTCACGACCAGGCCGGTCGCAGCCGCCGTTCGCGACTCCTCGAAATGCTGCTGCGCGACCACGACATGGGCCGCGACGCCGGCGGCCTGGGCATTGGCCCGAGCGGCGGCCACGGCTCCGGCATCGAGGTCGCCGGCTTGAAACGATCCTGCCGGGGGCATGACGCGGGCTTCCAGGTCCTCCATGAGTCGGGCGGCCAACGGCTTGTCGCAGTCACGAAACCGGAAGAATCCGTGTGCCTGCCGCCGGGCCCGCCACAGCCCCGGAGCCATGCCCGCGGCGATCGTGGCCGCTTCGACGACGATCGTGCCGGAGCCGCAGAAGGGGTCCAGGATCGGTTCGCCGGAGCAGGTGCCGTCCGGATCGCCCGGCCGCCACCATCCGGCGATGCCGAGGATGCCCGCCGCCAGCACCTCCGAAAGGGGCGCCTCGACATCGCCCATCCGCCAGCCGCGTCGCGAAAGACCGTGGCGACGTCACCCACGAGGTGGAGCGCCAGCCGGAGCGTCGCCCCGCGCAGCTGCACCGTCGGACGCTTTCCGCTCGGCGTCCGCAGCTGATCGACGACCGCATCCTTGACCACCTGGGCCGCGTAGAGGGAGTGCGTGAGAAACGAATCGTGGATGGCGGCATCCACCCGGAGCGAGTCCGATGCCTTCAACTGCTCGGTCCAGTCGATCTCCTGCATCGCCCGATAGAGAGACTCCGGGGAATCGACCCGAAACCGGCCCAGCGGCTCGAGCACCCGGATCGCCGTGCGGCTTTCGAGGACGGCCCGGTAGAGCGTCTCCCGCTCGGCACCCGGCGCCGGGGAAAATTCGATCGTACGGCGACCGATCCGCAGGTCACCGGCCCCGATGGCCGCCAGCTCCCGGGCGAGCAGCCATTCGAGGCCTTCGAGCGTCCGCGCCGTCGCCCGCGGCGGCTCGTCGAGCGTCGGCGCCGGCAGGGGCCGGGGCACGGGAACGAGGCTGGGAAACTCCATGGGCGGCGTGGGGGGCGGGAGTCGTGAACGTGAGATGCTCGGCGAGCGCGGTCATCACCGTCAGTGTACCCGCACCAACGCCCTCACACCTCCGCGGCGAACTCCGGACGGAGTTTTTCCGACGGCTCCTCCTTCACCTCGGTGAGCGTGGCCTCCGTGAGGAGGAGCGTGCCCGCCACGCTCACGGCGTTTTCCAGCGCCGTCCGCACCACCTTCGTCGGATCGACGATGCCCGCCTCCACGAGGTCGCAGAAGACGCCCCGCGCGGCGTCGAAGCCGTGGGCCCCGGTGCCGCGTTTCAGGTCGCCCACCACCACGCCCCCGTCGGCGGCCGAATTCTCGGCGATCGTCCGGGCCGGCACCTCGAGGGCCTGCCGCAGGATGCGGACGCCCGTCCGCTCGTCGCCGTCGCACCGCCGCTCCTCCTCGTCGAGCGCCGCCGTGGCCCGGAGGAGCGCGAGCCCGCCACCGGGCACGATGCCCTCGGCGATCGCCGCCCGCGTGGCGCTGATCGCGTCGTCGAGGGCCTCCTTGCGGCTCTTCAGTTCGGCCTCCGTCGGCGCCCCCACGCGGATGATCGCCACGCCGCCGGCAAGTTTCGCCAGCCGCTCCTCCAGCTTCTCGCGGTCATAGTCGCTGGTGGCATCCTTGATCCGCCGGCGGATTTCCCCACAGCGGGCTTCGATCGCCTTCCGGTCCCCCGTGCCGCCGATGATCGTGGTCGTGTCGCGGTCGATCGTCACCTTGGCCGCCGACCCCAGATCGGCCGGCTTCACGGCCTCCAGCGTGATGCCCAGGTCGGCCGCAATGAACTTTCCCCCCGTGAGGATGGCCATGTCCTCCATGAGATCCCGGCGCCGGTCGCCGTAGCCCGGCGCCTTCACGGCCACGCACTCGAGAATCCCCCGCAGCCGGTTGACGACTAGCGTGGCAAGGGCCTCCGCCTCCACGCTCTCGGCGATCACGACGAGCGGACGACGCACGGCGAGCACCGCCTCCAGAAACGGCAGGAATTCCTTGAGGCTCGCGATCTTCGCCTCGTGGAGGAGGATCAGCGGACGTTCGAGCACGGCCTGCTGCCGCTCGGGGTCGGTGATGAAGTAGGGAGACAGGAGGCCGCGGTCGATCTGCATGCCATCGACGACCTCGATCGTGGTCTCGGTGCCCTTGGCCTCCTCCACGGTCACGACTCCCTCGCCTCCCACCCGATCCATCGCTTCGGCCACGAAGCCGCCCAGGGAGGTGTCGTTGTGGGCCGCGATCGCCGCCACCTGCGCCTTCTCCGTACGGCTCGCCACGGGCCGCGAAAGCCCGCGGATCGCCGCCACGGCCGCCCCCAGGCCCCGGTCGAGGCCGCGCTTGATGTCCACCGCGCTGGCCCCCGCGGCGAGGTTCCGCAGGCCGGCGGCGAAGATCGCGTGGGCCAGCAGCGTGGCGGTGGTGGTTCCGTCGCCGACGACGTCGGCCGTCCGCTCGGCCGCCTCCCGCAGCATGTGGGCGCCGAGATTTTCCTCGGGATCCTCGAGTTCGATCTCCTTCACGATCGTCACGCCGTCGTTGCACACGAGCGGCTGCCCCCACTTCTTCTCGATGAGCACGCACTTGCTCTTCGGTCCGAGCGTCACGCGAACGGCGTCGGCGAGGGTGGCGGCGCCGCGGAGCAAACGCTCCCGGGCCTCGGAACGAAAGAGGATGCGCTTGTGAGGCATGGCGGGGCTCCGGGGGGAGGGCGGCCGTGCCGAGAGTCGCAACCAGTCAGCCGGAGGATTCTACGCCGGCCGGCAAACCGGCTTCCTGCTCCGGTGACGGGAGGTCGCCCGCGAAGTCCCGTGGGTCGGCCCGCCGCAGACGCCACCAGTACGATGCCGAGAATCCCGGCCACAACGCCGACAGCCGACCGGCCGGGTCGCGATACCACGTCGTGCAGGGCCGTCGCCACGACGCGGCGGACGACACCCACACCGTGCGGAGGAACCGCCGCTGGATCCACTCGTTGAACGATCGCTGCACCGTGGGCCGCACATCGACGACGGGGATCCGGCCCTGCTCCACGAGTTCGAGACAGGAGAGCACGTACCGGACCTGGGCCTCGAGCATGAACACGATCGAGTTGTGACCCAGGCCGGAGTTCGGGCCCATCAGGAGAAACAGGTTGGGATAGCCGGCCACCATCAGGCCGTTGTACGCCTCGGGGCCGGCCGCCCAGTCGTCGGCGAGCCGACGGCCGTCGCGGCCCCGGATGTCGATCTCGGTGGCCGGGTTGAATGTCCGAAACCCGGTGGCCAGCACGATCACGTCGGCCGGCCGTTCGACGCCGTCGGCGGTGACGATCGAATCGGGCCGGATCGCGGCGATTTTCTCGGTCGAGACCTCCACGTTGTCGCGGACGAGCGTCGGGTAATAGTCGTCGGAAAGCAGCACCCGCTTGCAGCCCATCGCGTAGTGCGGCGTGAGGGCCGCCCGGAGGGCGGGCTCCCGGATGTGCCGGGCCAGGAGCGCCAGTGACTGCCGCTGCCAGCTCCCCAGCAGCCAGGGCCAGAGCGTGAAGCCGATCGCGATCGACTCCGACTCCATGTAGAGCATCGCCCGCCACAGCCGCTGCGCTCCGGGCACGTGCTCGAAAGCCCACCGCGCCGCGCGGGAGACCGGCCGATCGTGCCGCGGCAGCACCCATGGTGGCGTCCGCTGGAAGACGAGCAGCCGCGCGACCTGCGGCGCGATGGCGGGAATGATCTGGATTGCGCTGGCCCCGGTGCCGATCACGGCCACTCGCTTACCGGCCAGATCGACGTCATGCCGCCACCGGGCCGAGTGAAAGGCCGGCCCCGCGAACGTCTCCAGCCCGGATATCTCCGGCACCCTGGGCACGTGCAGACCACCCACGCCGGCCACGACGACGTCGGCCGTGAACGTGCGGCCATCGGCGGCGGTCAACCGCCACAGGCGGCTGTCGTGATCCCAATCCAGTCGGACGATCTCCGTGTGGAAGCGGATTCGGTCCATGAGCCCGTGGCGTGTCGCCGCCCGGCGCAGATATTCCAAAATCTCGGGCTGCGGCGCGTAGGTTCGCGACCAACCCGGATCCTGCTCGAACGAGAAGGAATAGAGGTGCGACGGGATGTCGCAGGCACAGCCGGGGTAGGTGTTTTCCCGCCACGTGCCGCCGACGCCGCCGGCCTTCTCGAAGATCGTGAAGTCATGGCGGCCGGTCTCGAGCAGCCGGATCGCCATGCCCATGCCGCCGAAGCCGGCCCCCAGGATGGCGACTCGGGTGTGCTCGGCTTCGGTAGGGGACGAAATCATCCTGCCCACGACGCTACCTGACTCCCGCCGTCTCCGAAAATCGATCCTGGATGGCCTGCACGGAAAGCGGCTCCGACCGCATGCCCTCCATCGCCCGCACGCAGGCCTCGGCGGCCGGCAGCGTGGTGATGCAAGGCACGCCGTACTGGACGCTCGCCGCCCGAATGCGGCCCTCGTCGGTACGGGCCCCCTTGCCGCGAGGCGTGTTGAAGATCAGGTGCACGCGCCCATCGATGAGGTGGTCGATGAGATTGGGATGCCCCTCCTGGAGTTTCTTCACCACCTCCACGGGCACGCCGGCGGCGGCGAGCGTGCGGGCCGTCCCCTCCGTCGCGATCAGCTCGAAGCCGAGGGCCAGCAGCCGCCGCGCAAGCCCCACCATCAAATCCTTGGCCGGCTGGCTGGCGACGCTGAGGAAGATCCGTCCGGTCTTCGGCAGGAGAATGCCGGCGGCGATCTGGCTCTTCGCGAAGGCGATGCTGAAGCGATCGGCGACCCCCATCACCTCACCGGTGCTGCGCATCTCCGGTCCGAGCGCGATGTCGACGCCGGCGAATTTCACGAACGGAAACACGCTCTCCTTCACGCTCACGTGGGCGGGGAGCGGGTCGGCGTCGATCCCCTGCTCCGCCAGACTCACGCCCACCATCACCTTCACCGCCACCTTCGCCACCGGCAGCCCCGTGGCCTTGGCCACGAAGGGCACCGTGCGGCTGGCCCGCGGGTTCACCTCGATCACGTACAGCGCCGGCTTCGTCGCCCCGTCTGCGTCGGTCTCCTTCTTGACCGCGAACTGGACGTTCATCAGGCCCACGACGCCCAGGCTCTTCGCCAGGCCCGTGGC
>CAZONY010000095.1:0-8619 GCA_964581215.1 uncultured Chitinophagaceae bacterium
GGTCGTGCCGAAGCGGGTGAAGCGGGAAGGGAAGGCGGGCACGGGCAACCTGCTCTCGGTGGTGGGCACGCTCTATGCGGTGCTTCTCGGGTTGATCGTGGTCGACGCACTCGTGCGGTTCGAAGCCGCGATCGACGGCGTCCAGGGGGAATCGAACGCGCTCTCCGACATCTTTCTCCTGGCCGAGAAACTGCCCCCGGAACGACGGGATCAGCTCAAGGCGACCTGCAAGGCCTATGCCCAGGTGGTGGTGGAGAAAGAGTGGCCCCTCATGGCCAGGGGGCTCATGAGCGTCACCGCGCGGGAGAAGGCGGTCGCCCTCTCCCGCGTGCTCGCCGACTTCGAGCCCCGGTCCGAGGCCGAGAAGATCGTGTATCCGATGATCCTCGAGCAGATCCGCCAGCTCTGGGATCTGCGTCGCGAGCGGGCCGGTACGGCGCGGCATGGCATTCCGGCGGTGGAGTGGTTCGTGCTCATCGTGGGCAGCGGCGTGACGGTCGTATTCGCCGGGCTCTTCAGTGCCACGAGCGTCAGTCTGCAGCGATTTCTCACCGTGCTCGCGGCCCTCCTCATCGGGCTGAACCTCTACCTCGTCGCCCTCTTCGGCTACCCGTTCTCGGGCGAGCTCACCGTGTCGAGCCGGCCGTTTCAGGTGGACGTCGCGATCTTCGAAGGTCGGTATGACGGCATCGCCGTGGACGACGCCGAGGCCGAGTGACCGGCACGATTTCGCCCCTCCCGTCGCCGAGGCCATGCCGCCCATGACCCCCACCATCCCGAACCTCCATCCACGCCGCGACCTTGCCGGCCACCTGCTCTTTCTGGGCACCGGCACGAGCGTGGGGGTGCCGGTCGTGGGCTGCGGCTGCGAGGTCTGCTCGAGCGAGGATCCGCGGAATCAGCGGACCCGCACGAGCGTCGCCGTCGGTTTGCCGGAGGGCGTGCTGCTCGTCGACACCACGCCCGACCTCCGCACGCAACTCCTCCGCGAGCGGCTCGGCTCGGTCGATGCCGTCCTCTACACCCACGATCACGTGGACCACGTCTACGGCCTCGACGACATCCGGCCGATCTGCTTCGCGGCCGGCCGGCCGGTGCCGGTCTTCTGCGAGGAGCGGGTGGAGCGGCGAATCCGCAAGGCCTTCGACTACGCCTTCGAGACGGTGGCCACGCCGGGAGGAGGGTTGCCAAAAATCGTGTTCGAGCGGATCACGGCCGCGCCGTTCGACGTTCTCGGCGGCCGCGTCGTGCCGCTGCCGCTCCGGCACGGTGCCTTCGACGTGCTCGGGTTTCGATTCGGAAACCTCGCCTACTGCACCGACACCAACGAGATTCCGACGGGCACCTGGCCACTCCTCGAGGGGATCGAAACGCTGATCCTCGACTGCCTCAGGCCCCAACGGCACCCGACGCATTTTTCGATCGACGAGGCGTTGGCCGTCGCGGAGCGGGTGGCGGCCCGCCGGACACTCTTCGTGCACATGTCGCACGACATCGACCATGCCACGGCGTCGGCCCGGCTGCCGCGGGGAGTGGAGTTTGCCTACGACGGCCTCGTCGTGCCACTGGCCGGCGCCTGACACGCTCACCTGGCCCCGGTCGCCGCCGTGCAGGGGCGGGCGGCCTTTCAGCCTGCGCCGGCATGCGAGGCGACTTGCAGGCGTTCGAGCACGCTGCGGGCCCGGCCTGAGTCGATCGCCGCCATGGCCAGGTGCGCTGCCGGCGCGAGGTCGTCGGCCCGCCCCGCCGCCCAGAGCAGCGCGGCGGCGTTGAGCACGACGATGTCGCGGCACGGGCCGGGCTCGCCCTCCAGCACCGAACGGATGCAGGCGGCGCTCTCGTCGGCATCGCCGGCGAGCAGCCGGCCGCGATCGTCGATCGGGGCGGTGGCCAGCCCGAAATCCTCCGGCGTCCATGCCGTCTCGCGGATGCCCGCCGGCGATACATCGAGCACACGGGTGGGGGCGAAGAGACCCACCTCGTCTACGCCATCCTCGCTCCGCACCACGAGCGCCCGCTCGAGGCCGAGCATCGCGGCGGCCTCGGCCACCGGCCGCCGGGCATCGTCACGGCCCACGCCGATCACCTGCACGGCGGCGTTGGCCGGGTTGCACAGTGGCCCCACGAGGTTGAACACCGTGGGGCGGCCGATGGCCCGCCGCACGTCGCGGAGCAGGGCCAGTGCCGGGTGGTGTGCCGGCGCGAACAGGAAGACGATGCCGACGTCGGCCAGGCACCGCTCGGCCACGGATGCCGGCGGGGTCACCTCGACGCCGAGCCGCTCCAGCACGTCGGCGCTGCCGGTCCGGCTGGAGACCGCCCGATTGCCGTGCTTGGCGACCGGCAAGCCCGTGGCCGCGACCACGATCGCCGCGGCCGTGCTGATGTTGAACGTGCCCGACCCGTCGCCGCCGGTACCGCAGGTGTCGCCCACCAGCGGCTGGGATGCCCGAACCGGCCGCATCCGGCTTCGCAAGGCATCGGCCACCCCGGCGATCTCGGCGGCGGAGGGGGCGCGGTCGGCCGTCGCCTCCAGCCAGCCGGCAAACCGTTCGATCGGGAGCGTCCCGTCGAGGACGGCGGCGACGAGCACCCGGGTGTCATGGCGGGTGAGGTGGCGGCCCTCGGCTTGGCGGCGGAGGACGTCATCGAGAGGCGGAGCGGTGTCGGGCGGCATGCGAATTTTGCGGCAGGAGGGCGAATGTTCCACCGGTCGGATCAGTGTAGTCCCGGGCCGTTTCTTTTTTTCACGTGATCCTCCCTGGTACGATTCTCGCATGCCCCGCAAGGTCATCATCGACTGCGATCCCGGAATCGACGACGCCGTGGCCCTCACCATGGCCCTGTTCGACCCGCGGCTCGAGGTGCTGGCCGTGACCGCCTGTGGCGGCAACGTGCCGGCGGAGCAGGCCACGGGCAACCTCCAATCGCTGGTCAAACTGCTCGACCCGCCGCGGCTGCCGCGGATCGGCGTGGCAGCGACCGACGGCATCCTGCCGGCGCGTCCCTACAGCCTGCACGGCAGCGACGGCCTCGGCGGCCTCGATCTGCCGCGGGCCAACCTCCACGGGGCTCATGCCGCCGAGAAGGTGATCTGGGAAACCCTCCGGACCCACCCTCGGGAGGTGACGATCATCTGCCTTGGTCCGCTATCCAACCTGTCGCGGGCGATCGCCCGCGATCCTTCCATCACGGACCTCGTCCATGCGATCGTGATCGGTGGCGGCACCGTGCATGGCCACGGCAGTGCCACCGCCGTGGCGGACTTCAACTTCTTCTGCGATCCCCACGCCGCCCGCCACGTGATCCGCGAGCCGCTGGCCAAGACGGTCGTGCCGTTGGAAACGAGCGGGCAGGTCGTCTTCGGATTCGACATGCTCGAGGAACTGCCGGATGAATCAACTCGGGCGGGGCTGATTCTCCGGCGCATGCTGCCGCATTGCTTCCGTGCTCAGCGACAGATTCTCGGCAGCGAGGGGATCGTGCTGCACGACGTGGCCGCACTGGTGGCTGCCACCAACCCGGAACTCTTCGAGCGGACGGGTATCTCGGCCGACGTGGAAACGGCGGGCGAATTGACGACGGGCATGCTCGTGCTCGACCGTCGCCAGAACAAGACGGTCCGACCGAATGCCGACCTGCTCACCGCCTGCGACGCCGCGGCCGTCGCCGACTGCGTGCTCCGTGGCCTCGCTGCCGCGGGGGCCGCCACCGCCTGAGCCCCCTACTCGAATTGCTCGCGGCTGGCGACGGGCATCGAGAGATCGATCATCTCCCGATTTCGAAAGACGCCGAGCGTCACCGTGCGGTCGGTGGACGTGATGCTCACGAGGCTGACGAGGTGGTCGTCGTCCTCGATCGAGGCGCCGTCGAAGGCGACGATCACGTCGTCGGGCTTGATGCCGGCGACATCGGCCGGCGAGCCCTTGGTGACCGCCGACACGCGGGCCCCGACGGGCCGCACGAGGCCAAGCCGGTGGGCCGATTCCTGCGTGAACACGCTGTCGAGGGTGACGCCCAGGTAGGCCCGGGAAACCGTGCCGGTGCGCACGAGCTGGTCGGTGACGAACATCACCATCGAGATCGGGATCGCGAAGCCGATTCCCTCGCTGCCGCCGGAATTGCTCGCGATGGCGGTGTTGAGGCCGATCACCTCGCCGCGCAGGTTCACGAGCGGCCCGCCACTGTTGCCGGGGTTGATGGCCGCGTCGGTCTGGATGAAATCCTGGTACTTCACGCCCCCCTCCCCGAGGTCAAGGTCGCGGCGGCCCTTGGCGGAGACGATGCCGAGCGTGACGGAGTGGGAGAGTCCGAACGGGCTGCCGATCGCGATCACCGTGTCGCCGATCTGGACCGAGTCGCGACGCCCGAGCCGCGCCTTCTCCAGGTCGTCTCCCTGGATTTCCATCACGCCGATGTCGGTGCCGGCATCCGACCACAGCCGGGTCGGCCGCAGTTCGCGGCCGTCGGCGAGCCGGATCGTGATCGCATCGAGGTCGGAGCGATGGACGACGTGCCGGTTGGTGATCACCACGGTGCGGCCGGCCACCTCCGTGATCACCCCTGAGCCCGCTTCCTCCTCGCTGGCCTTGCCGTTCTTCGGCCGGAGGAGCGGCTTCCGGGCGTCGATGTGGACGACCGTGGGCTTCAGCAGCTGCGTGAGCCGTCGGAGCTGGGCCGCCTGCCGCTCGAGATAGTCGGCGTCGCGGGCCACCTGTTCGTACAGTTCCTCCCGCTCCACCTCGGTCAGGCGATCCTGTCGCAGAGGATCGATCCGGCCCGTCGCCGAGGATCGCGGGGCGATGGGCGCGAGGCGAACCGGCGGCTCGTCACCTTGAACCGAGGCGAAGCCGCCCGTGCAGCACAAACAAACCGCGAACTGCAGGGCTCGGCTCGCGCCGAATCGGATGGGGTGCTGCTTCATGGACGGTCTCCGCGTCCCGCCAGCATACCCCAGCCCCGTCAGGAGATGTCGATCTCCATTTCGCCCGTGATTTCCTCCGCCGCCTCGCTTCGGCTGGCCGCTCCTCCCGACCGCTCCAGTTCCCGCTGGCAGGTGATGCACATCGTGGCGTAGGGAAGGGCGTCGAGGCGGGCCATCGGAATCTTGCCGTTGCACACCTCGCACAAGCCGTAGGTTCCGGCCTTCATCCGTTCCAGGGCATTCTCGATGGAGGCCAGTTCCCGGCTCTCGACTTCCGCCAGTTGGGAGCTGATCTCGTCCTGGGCGGAGTCGTAGGCGGCGTCGATGACGTCGCCTGGGGACTCGCTGCGGAGTTCCTTCAGCAGGGACAGGTCGCCGGCCAAGGCGCTTCGCAGGGCGTCGCGGCGGCGGACGAGGATCGCCCGAAGTTTCAGGAGTGCGTCTTTGCGTGCCATGGTGTCTGCTCCGCGTCGGTCCCGACGGCCTTGGCAGGGGCCGGAGAGAGCGAATCGCAACAAATACTACGCCCCCCGTCCCGAATGGTTCGCCCGAAAAAAATCGGCGCGAAACCGGCGGAAAATGCAGGGAAATTCGATTCTGACAGTTGGGGATGGCGGGGCGGAGTCTGCGGCCCCGTTTTCCGGGCCGCCCGGCCTCCCGTCGCCCGGGTCACCCGTCCGGGGCGGTGGCGAAGCACCAGATCGTGCCGTCGCCGTTGACCATGACGATCCGGCCCGCGGCGGCGGCCGCCCCGCCGACGAAGTCGCCGCCCGCATCGAATTCCCAGATTGGTGCTCCCGAGGCGGCGTCGAGCGCGACGATCCGGCCGGCGGAGTCGCCGACGAGCAGCGCCTCGCCGCCGGGCTTCCCCGAGAGATGCACGACGAGCGGCGATGCATCGACCCGCCCGCGCATCGGGTGTCGCCACCGCGGCGCGCCGTCGGCCCGCGCAAACGCCTCCACCGCCCGGCCGCGGGAACCGACGATCGCCAGATCACCGGCGATCGCGGCGCTCGAGCGGTAGGATCGGCCCTTCGTGCCGGCGGCGGTCCTCCACACCTCCCGAGGGGGAATGATTTCGATCCCGAAAAAAATCCCCGATTCCGTGCCGAAAAAGAGCCGTCCGTCGTGGGCGGCGGGGGTGGTCCCGGTGGGGCCGTCGATCGGCACGGCCGCCGTCTCGACGCCCCTCGTGGCGTCGATGACGTGCAGGCGGCCATCGCACCCGGCCACGAACACGGCGTTTCCTGCCACGGTGGGCGAGCAACGGATCTGGTCGGCGATCTCGTGCTTCCATACGACCGTGCCGGCGGCCAGATCGAGGCAGACGAGCGCGGCGTCCTGCGATCCCACCAGCACCCGCGGGCCTGCGGCGGAAGGGATGATCGTCGGGCCGCCGGAGATCTCCGCCTCGCGGCGATGCTCCCAACGCACCTGTCCCGTGCCATGATCGAAGGCCCGCACGACGCCGCTCGCGTCTCCCGCCACCACCAGCGGCAGACGCGGATCGGGGCATACGGCCGCCGCCGCAGGAAAGCCGGCTTCGGACTTGAAGGTCCAGCGGGTGCCGCCGTCGTCGAGCGACAGCGCGTGAAAGGTGCCGTCGAGATCGCCCACGAAGATCGTGCCTGCGGCGATCACCGGCGTGGCCTCGAAGGCGGTCTTGTCGAGCGTGCGGTGCCAGGCCTCGGTGAGCGGGAACCGCACGCGGGCGGCCGACCGGCCCGTCCCCTCCACCGTGCCCCGCATCGTCGGCCAGGCGTCGGCGGGGGCCTCGGTGGGGGCGGCGGAGACGGCGGCCGTGACCAAGGCCAGCCCGATCGCGACGATCGCTCGCAGCGGCATGGTCATCGGGCGGCCTCGTAGAGCGATGCGAGGTCCGCGGCCGTCACGGGCCGCGGGTTGAAGCCGGCGGTCCACTGCGACGCGGCGGCGGCTGCCAGTCGTGTCACGTCGGACGACGGAACACCCAGTGCGCAGAGCCTGGTGGCGAGGCCGCCACCGATCAGGAGCGACGTGAGCCAGTCGGCGAGCCGGTCGCCGGCGGCATGGTCGCCCGCAGGGAAGATGATCCGCGTCAACTCCGCGTAGCCATCCGGGCACGCCGGGGCGTTGAACCGCACGACGTGCGGCAGCATCAGGCCCACGGCCTGGCCGTGCACGATGCCGTGCTCGGCGGTGAGCGGGTTGGCGCAGGCATGGGCGGCACCCAGCATCGAGTGTTCGATCGCCAGGCCCGCCAGGGCGGCCCCGTACTGCACGGCGGCCCGGGCCTCCCGATCGGTCGGATCGGCGAAGACTCGCGGCACGTGGCTCGCCAGCAGCCGCCACGCCTCGCGGGAAAAGACTCGCGATGCGGGCGTGGCGGTCCGGCAGACATGGCTTTCCAGCGCGTGCGACACGGCATCGACGGCCGTGACCGCCGCAACGCGGGGGGGCTGCGTGAGCGTGAGGTTCACGTCGAGGATGGCGAGGCGAAACGCGGCCCGCGGATCGCCGCAGGCCATCTTCATGCCCGTCTCGGCGTCGGCGATCAGGGCGAACGATTGCGTCTCGCTGCCGGTGCCCGCCGTCGTCGGGACCGCGATCGAGGCCAGCATCGCCGCACGGCGGTCGATCGCCCTGCCGCGACCCTGGTAGTCCTGCATCCGGCCGCCGAAGGAGTGCAGAAAGTTGATGCCCTTGGCGCAGTCGAGCGCACTGCCCCCACCGATGGCCACGATCAGGTCGGGCCGCATCTCGCGGGCCACGGCCGCCCCATCCGCCACGTGCTCCGTCGACGGGTTTTCGGCAACCCGATCGAAGAGCGTGCAAGCCAGGCCGGCGGCTTCCAGGGTCGCGACTCCGGCCGCCGCATGGCCGGCCCGCAGCACGCCGGGATCGCTCACGACCAGGGCCCGCGTGCCGCCCAACTCGCGGGCCAGGTCTCCGAGCCTGCCGAGCGTGCCGGGCCCGACGACGAGTCGCGTCGGAACGCGCAGTTCGAAGGGCGGTGTCAACGACATGGCAGGCTCGGTTCAACTCCACGAGTGGCATCGGGCCGTCGGAGGGGGCCCGATGGAAGGCAGGCTTCGGCCTGCCGGTGTCTTCGGTTCGCAGGCTGAAGCCTACGCCACGTTTGCCGCGCCCACATCCTTGATCATGAAAAAGCGACCGCTCGCTCCGTGCGTTGCAGCGCCCGCGAGCGGTAGAGAAAGTCGATGATGTTTCCCTCGTGAGGCTGGAGCCAGTCGAGCTTTGTGGTCGGGATCGGCCCGAGGTTGAGCCGGTCGATGTGGGTGCAGCCGACGAGCTGCCGCTGGAAGGCCTCGTCCTCGGTGATGGCCGTGCAGACGAGCGTGGGGCCGATCGCGTCCAGCATCGTTTCCTGCGGGCATTCGACCACGCTCACGAACGGGAACATGTATTCGGCCTTGGCGATCTCCGGCTCGGGGCTCGCGCAGTGGACGACCGTGGGCCGCAGCCAGCCGCACCGCTCGCCTTCGACGAGCCGGTCGCCGTACGCGGCCGTGGCGTGGGTCACGCCGGGAGCCTTGAGCCCCACCTCGATCTGCCCCCAGATCGCCTTGGCGGCACCGGGGATCGTGAACGCGGCCAGTTTGGCCTCAGGATCGTGCGGCGGCTTCACGTCGATCGGTCCCAGCCGCGCCGCGATGGCCTCGGCGATCGCCCGTGTATGCCGACTGGCATAGATC
>CAZONY010000096.1:0-8561 GCA_964581215.1 uncultured Chitinophagaceae bacterium
ACAGCAACGCCCCGATCCAGCCAAAGAAGTGGAGGGGCTTGCGGTCGTACTTGGCAAGGAAGCTGACGGTGAACAGGTCCATCAGGCCGCGAAAGAATCGCCGGGCCCCGAACTTCGACATCCCGTGCCGCCGGGGATGGTGCTCGACCACGATCTCGCCAACGCTGAAGCGGTTCATCGCGGCCAGCGCCGGAATGAAGCGGTGAAGTTCGCCGTACACGCGTACGTCGCGGAGTACCTCCGCGCGGTAGCACTTGAAGCCGCAATTGATGTCGTGCAACGGCACGCCCGTCAGCCGGCGAACCAGCCAGTTGAAGGCCCGCGACGGCAGCACCTTGTGCCAGGGGTCATGCCGCGTCTTTTTGAAACCGCTCACCACGTCGAGGCCGCCGGCGAGGGCCTCGAGGAACCGCGGAATCTCCTTGGGGTCGTCCTGCAGGTCGGCGTCGAGCGTGAACACCACCTCCCCCGTGGCCCGCTCGAACCCGGCCGCGAGGGCGGCGCTCTTGCCGAAGTTGCCCCGCAATTCGACGAGCTTGACCTCGCCCGGGTGCCGGGCCGCCAGTTCGGCCACCCGCGCCGCGCCCCGGTCGCGGGAGCCGTCGTCGATGAAGATCACCTCGAACGAGCGGCCCGTCGGCCGGACCGCGGCGGCAATCCGGTCGAAGAGCTCGACGAGCGTGGGCTCCTCATCGACGAACGGGATGACGAACGAGATCGCGGGATTCATGCCGATGAACTATAACCGCAGCCCGCGGCATCCCCCAAACCCGCCCGCAGGCCCGCCATGCCCCCCCCACCCCCGTCCGCCGACGAGTCTCGCGCGGCGCTCCGCCGCGGTGTTTACCTGTTGCTGGCGACGATCGCCGCCGGCAACGTCACCGGCCGCCTCCTCGCGGTGAACTCGGTCGATACGGTTCGCGTCGAGAAGCGGCTCAACGACGAGGCGGCGATGAAGGCCCCGCCTGGCGCGGAGCCGCGGCGCCGCGACCTGCAGCGGCCGTTTTTGAGCGGCAACGACCGCAGCCGCTGGTGCACCGTCCGCGCGCTTGTCGAGCATGGCACCTATGCGATCGACGCGATCGTCGTCCAGCCCAACTGGGACACGATCGACATGGTCAAGCACGACGGCCGCGGCAATCCGGCGCCCGGCCCCGACGAGGGCCACCTCTACTCGAGCAAGCCGCCGCTCCTGCCGACACTCATGGCCGGCGAGTATTGGATGCTCCACCGGCTCACCGGCAAGACCCTCGGCACCCACCCGCATGAACTCGGCCGGATCCTGCTGTTCACCTGGAACGTCGTCCCGTTCCTGGTCTATCTGGCAATCCTCGCCCGGATCGTGGAGCGGTATGGCAGCAGCGACTTCGGGAGGGTGTTCGTCGTCGCGGCCGCCGCACTGGGCACGCTGCTCTCCGCCTACGCAGTCGCGTTCACCAACCACTGGCCGGCCGCCTTCGCGGCCATGATCACCCTCGACGCCACGCTGCGGATCGTGTGCGAGGGCGAACGGCGGCTCCGCTGGTTTTTCATCGCAGGCCTCGCCGCGGCATTCATGGCGGCCTGCGAACTGCCGGCCCTGTCGTTCTGCGGCCTGGCCGGACTGCTACTCCTCTGGAAGGCCCCCCGGGAGACGCTCCTGGCCGCGCTGCCTGGAGCGATCATCGTGGCCGCTGCGGCCCTCGGCACGAATTACGCCGCCCATGGCACGATCCGACCGGCCTACTCGGAGCGGCACGTCGATGGCGGCTGGTACGACTACCAGTTCCGCCGCGGCGGCCGCGTGATCGACAGCTACTGGAGGCCGACCGTGCGGAAGAGCGAGATCGACCGGGGCGAGGCGTCGCCGGCGGCCTACGCCTTCCACGTGCTCGTCGGCCACCACGGCATCTTCTCGATCACGCCGGTCTGGCTCATGAGCCTCGCGGGCCTCGCGATGCTGCTGGCTCGCCGCGATCCGGTGGCCACCACGCGACCGGTGGCCGCGGCGATCCTGGTCTGCACGGTCGTCTGCCTGGTCTTCTACGTGACACGGCCGCTCGAGGACCGAAACTACGGCGGCACGGCAACCGGCTTCCGCTGGGCACTCTGGCTCGCGCCGCTCTGGCTCTTCGCCATGCTCCCGGCCGCCGACTCGCTCGCGGGCACCCGGATGAAACGCGTGGCGGCCGCGATCCTGCTGGCTATCAGCGTCGGCTCGGCGAGTTATCCGACCTGGAATCCGTGGACGCTGCCCTGGCTCAAGGTCTACCAGGACTACCTTCGGCACGATCGGCCGGCCACTTCCGGCCCCGCAGCGGCCGGGCCGCTCCCGACGGTTTTTGCCGCCCAACTGAAAATGCGCGGCGATTTTGCCGATTGAATCCTGGGCATGGCTCACGCAGAGCCGGCCATCCTCGGGAGGTGCGACCATGGGCAAGGGCAACAACTCGCAGAAGAACGACAAGAAGAACCTGAAGCCGAAGCAGGACAAGAAGAAGCCCGCCGCGAAGAAGTGACCTCGTTTGCGGCATTCGCACCGGTACGCCTCGCCACGGGAGCCGGCCGCGGGGAGACAGCATGCCCGACACGCACGGTGCGGTGAGTCGTCGCTCGTTCGTGACACGCGCCGCTGTGGGCACGGCCGCGGCGGCGTCGGCTCGGAGCCGGCCACTGCTGGGGGCGGATGCACCGGCGGTGCGGAACGCCCTGGTGCTGTCGGATATCCATGTCGGGCTCGAGGCCGACGGCGTCGATGGCGGCGAGTGGTTCAGTCGCGCGATCGGGGAACTCGAGAGGAATCAGGTTTCGATCGACTACGCGGCGGTGCTGGGCGACATCTCGCACGGGGCGACCGAGCAAGCGCTCGAGACCTACGTCGAGATACGGGACTCCAGCGGTATTCCCACGTGGTTCGAACTGGCCGGCAACCACGAATGGCACGGTGGCAATACGCGGCACTACGAGTCCCGGGTGCGGAGCCTGAGGCCACACGCCCACGTCGATGGAAACGTCGCCTGGTTTTTCCTTTCCGATGAAGACGCCGGCGTGCGGGGCTTCGTGAGCGACGAGTCGATCGAGTGGCTCAGCAATGAGCTCGAGACGCACAAGAACGATGTCGTGATCGTGTGCACCCACCAGTTGGTGCACGGCACCGTCCGTGCATCGACCAAGGATGACCGCTGCATCCACCCCAAGGAGAAGATCGCCCAACTCCTGTCCGACCACCGTATCGACCTCTGGATGTTCGGTCATGAGCACCATCGGCCCTATTCGAAGGACGACGTCCTGCGGCGGGGACGAACGACATTTCTCAATGTCGCCTCGCTGAGCCATGCCTACAACACGAGGGAAAGTCAGTCCTATGTGCTTCAGTTCGAGGAGCGGGCGAAGCAGATCGTCGCCCGCCGCCGCGTGCACGACGTGCAGGCGTTTGCGAACGAATATGAATTGATCATCCCGCTGGAAAGCGAAATCCGGCTCGGCCCTGGCACGGGCCCGCTCGGCTGAGGCCGTCGATGGGTTCGCGGAGCAGCACTGTCCGGGTTTCTCGCCCGGCCTACCCCTGGCTTTCCAACGGCGTTACTTCACGAACCCGTGCCGCGCCAGCCAGTCGCGAAGCCGATCCGGCCATGTGGAGAGCACGGCATCGGCCGTCGCCAGGCCCACGCCATGGCGGCCCCGTTCATAGATGTGCAGCTCCGCCGGCACCGCGTGCTTCCGGCAGGCGAGGTAGAAGGCGACGGCGTTTTCGGCCGGCACGCCGGGGTCTTCGTCCGTCTGGAAAAGGAACGTCGGGGGCGTGGCGGCCGTGACCCGGGCTTCGGTGCTGAGCCGCTCGGCGAGCGCGTCGTCGCCTGCCGGACCAAGCAGGTTTTTCCGCGAGCCCCGGTGCGTCGCCGCCGCGTTCATCATGATCACGGGATAACACAGCACGGCAAGGTCCGGCCGGGCGCTGACGCGATCGATCGCGTCGTCGGTGCCCCCGTCGGGCCGCTCGTCGAACAGGGTCGCCGCCATCGACGCCAGATGGCCCCCCGCCGAGAAGCCCCACACGCCGATCCGCTCGGGACGCACCCCATACGCCGCGGCCTGCGCTCTCGCGAACCGGATCGCCCTCTGCACGTCGAGCAACTGCGTCGGGTAGTGATAGCCCTTGCTGCCCAGGCGATAGTGCAGGACGAACGCCGTCAGGCCCCGCGCCACGCACCATTCCGCGACCTGCTTCCCTTCGTGGTCCAGGGCGAGGCCGCCGTAGCCGCCCCCCGGACAGACGACGAAAGCCGCCCCCGTGGACTGCGCGGGATCGGCCCGCCAAATCGTGACGAAGGGCTGATCGGTGTCGGCCTCACCCTTCGCCCCCGGAGCACCATCCGCCCACAGCCGCACCTTCTCCGGGTCAGCAGCCGCGGCCCCCGCGGCCAGAGCCGCCACGATTCCACCGACGATCAGCACGCTTCCACACATGCCGTTTCGCATCGCATCCTCCTCGCTTCAGAATTTGTTCATCCGGTGACTCGGGCCTCGCTGGATCGCTCGCGTGCGCATCACGACTCTTCGGCGAACAGCGCCGATCCGATTCGCACCAGTGTTGCTCCTTCAAGAATCGCCTCGACGTAGTCGCCGCTCATGCCCATGGAGAGTTCGGGGAGGGGTGTGTCCGGGAATTCCTGCGTGAGACGATCGCGAATCTCCCGCAGCCGGGCAAACTGCCGACGGGCCTGTCCGCCATGTCCCCCTCCATCCGGCACGCTCGCCATGCCCATCAGCCCTCGGATCCGCACGTGCGGATGCCCGACCGCCGCGGCCAGCAGTTCCGTCGCGGTGGCCTCGTCCGCGCCGGTGCGCCCCGGATCACCGGCCAGGTTGATCTCGATGAGCGCGTCGCACACCCGGGTCGCCGATCGCGCCTCCGCATCGATCGCCTCGAGCAGCCGCCGGCTATCGAGCGTGTGAACCATGCTCACGATCCCCACCGTCCGCCGTGCCTTATTTCGCTGCAGGTGGCCGACGAGGTGCCAGCGGGCCGGCGGTACGTGATCGGCGAGCGCTTCGGCCTTCCGCCAGAGCTCCTGCGGCCGGCTCTCGCCGAGATCGAGGCAGCCCTCCTCCAGCACGGCGCGGGCCACGTCGACATCGACGTATTTCGTGACGGCGACGATCCGCACGTCACGGGCGTCGCGACCGGCCTGCCGGCACGCCTCCGCGACCTGTTCGCGCACCGCCCCGAGCCGGTCGGCCAGGGGACTCACTCGATTTCGATCGCCCGCCGGACGACCCCCTCCGGTTCGATCCTGCCGATCAGGGATTCGCACGACACGTTGCAGCCCAGCAGGGTGCGGTTCCGCGGCGCGTCGAGCGAGCGGTAGAGCAGCCACTGCTCGAGCCCCACCTGCACGCGATGCCCCGCCGCCATGCTGGCGGGCAGGTTGATCCGCGTGTCGGCGACCGTCAACTGCCGCCAGGTGAGCTGCCCACCGAGCCGGCGGGCCTGGCAATCAAGCCACACCGGCGCGAAGAGCCGCCCCTGGCCCTCCTGTTCGAGGACGAGCCCGGCCGGCGTCGGCCGGAAACCTCCCCGGCCGGAGACCTTCCATTCGGGCAGCCCGAGCGGCAGCGCCAGGGCCCGCATCTCCGTGTCGTAGAGAAACACCTCACGCGTTTCGTCCGCCCCGTCCAGATCGAGGCCATCGGCGATCGGCAGCGTCGCCCGATGGACGAGACCGCCCGACGCCGGCCCGGCCTCGTCGCGGGTGATGGCATCGGCCAGCACCACGATCCGATCCTTGGCGAGAATCGTCACCGACCGCTCCAGTTGCAGCCCGCCGGTGACCGGCGCCACGATTTCGAAATACGTCGCCTCGTCGTTGGTCTGCAGACAACTGGACGCCCACGGTCCCTCGGCCTCGAGCGGCCGTCCATCGCGGGCCAGGCTCCAGCCCCAGGGGCCGTCGAGCAGCAGCCGATCCCCCACGGCAAGCTCCACACGCGGCGTGACGTCGCGATACTCGACGAGGACCCGCACCGCATCCCCTTCCCAGCCCGACCGCAGGATCGCCACCGCCGCCGCAGGATCGTCATGATCGCGGGCGAGCAAGCCCCGGCCGACCTTCCCCGCCGCGAGCGACTTGGCGGTGCGTCGCACGCGGCCCCGGCGGGCCCCGTCACCGGCAGCATCCAGCAGCGGCCCGGAAAAGACCTGCGGCATCCGGCCGGTGGCCACCAGCAGGCGGCCCCGATCTCCGAGCATGCGGAGGCCGACGGCCACGGCCTCGGCAAACTTCGCTTCCGACGCGTCGCCCCAGGGGAGCGGCCCCGTCTCCGTCGCGATGCGACGACACCGGGCCCAGCGGCAGATCCGCTCGACCACCGCGGGCGATCCCGCGAGCCCCACCGAGCCGGCGTCGGAGACCAGCCGGCCGATTTCCTCGTCGAGCGCCGCGGCGACTCCAAGCTCGAACCGCCGGCAGGCGTCGATGTCGCAGAACAGCCGCGATAGCGTGAGCACGAAAGGAGCCGGAACCGTATCGCGGGCCTCGAGCGCCGTGGCACCGATGGCCGCCCGCCGCACGAACTGTTCGAGCAGACCTCCCGCGGAGCCGCCCGCGCGGCGCGACCGTGCCAGCCAGGCCAGCGCCCAGACGGCGGCCTCGCGGAGGAGCCACTGATCACGACCTCCCGGCGACTGGTCGGCCTGCTCGACGCAGTCGGCAATGGCCGCCTCGAGGAAGGCGAGTTTGCGGACGCTCGCCGGTCCGTCGGCGACCTGCCGGGCGAGCCGGCGCAGCCGGCGGCGGGTCTCGAGCGCGTCGGCCACCTCGGCGATCTCCCCGATGCGGGTTCCCGCCGTGCCGCGTTTCACGGCGAGCGGCTGTTGCCCGGAGATGGCGTCGACTTCGGGCTGGCGGCCGGTCTGCAGCTCCGCCGCGGCCCCGGGCGGCGACGACGCAGCCTGCGACTCGACCCCCCGCTTCGCCTTGGAACTCTTTCTCCCCTTGGTCGGGGAGTTTTTCGTGGCTGTCATGCTCGTGCGCTTCCGAGAGAGTGGCCCGCGTCGCGAGCCGCGTTGGAGGCCCGTGACGACCGGCATGGGACCGGCGTCATCGGCCGCGGCCTGGTATCGTACCGGAGGTTGGGGGTCCCTTCCACGACCGGAGGCCGGGACGTGCCCCGGGAGACCGGGGCCTACGCCACCCGGCAGTGCGCCAGGATTTCCGCCGGCGTCGCCACGTATCCGGTGTAGAAGGGACCAAACTCGGCGTAGCGGGCGCTGGCCTCGTCGAATCGCATCGTGTAGACGATCTCCTTGAGGAAGTCGGGCTTGCGGGCCCAGAGCGTCACGCCCCACTCCCAGTCGTCGAGCCCGACGCTCACCGTGATCAGTTGCGTCACGCGGCCGCCGAACGACATGCCCGTGCGGCCATGCTCGGCCATCAGCCGGCTCCGCTCGGCGAAGGGCAGCGTGAACCAGTTTTCGCCCACCTTCCGCTTCTTGTTCATGGGATAGAAGCACGCATTGGGCCACGGAGGAAAATCGGGTTCGAGCCGGGCCCGTCGCATGGAGTCCTCGCGAGCCGCGTAGCCCTGCACCTTCGCCTTGTAGGCGGGGCTGTCGGGCGACTCTCCCTCCTGGATCAGCCGCTGGCCGAACTGCTCCACGGTGGGCACGTATTCGCTCACCTCCGTCAGGCTGACGAACGAATAGGTCGGCACGATCGCCGGACCGAGCGGCCCCGCCAGCAGCCGTTGGTGGACGGCGTCGATCCGGTGCGGCGATGGATCCACCGCCATGATGCCGAAATCCGCCTTGTGCCCCGGCACGATCCAGGTCTGCAGGCGGCGCGGGCTCGCCTCCCCCGCGGGATCCAGTGCGGCTGCAAACTCGCCGAGCCCGGCCACCCGGTCGTCGGCCGACAGCCCGGCGATCACCGCATGGTCGAACCGGTAGAAGGAGTGGGTGCAGTGCCACCCCGACGACGGCTCGCAGGATACGTCGGCGGCGGCGGGGTCGGTCTGGGAAGCGGGTGGTCGCGACATCGTGAGGGTCCTGTGAGCCGAGCGGGGGGCGAGCGGCCGCAAGCAGCCCATCGCTTCGGCCGGAGTCTACGCCGAGTCCGCCCGGCCGGACAGCCGCCCGCACGACTGTCCGGAGCGGCGACTTTCCCGATAAGATGACAGGGACGGTGCACGCCCACCGTCACGGCCGGCATCGCCGACGCATCGCACACGACCGGGCCTCGGGCGCACCGGGCATCCAGGGGAGACACGAACATGGGACAGGCCATCGTCGATCCGGCGGAACTTCGGCGCTTTGCCGGCCGCCTGCGGCACTTCAGCGAGGATGTCATGGCCCAGATGCAGATGGTGCAGCGGCAGCTGGCCGCGCTCGCCGCCACCTGGCGCGATGCCGAGCAGCAGAAGTTCGCCGAGGAGTTCGAGCAGCAACTGGTCACCTTCGGCCGGTTCGTCGAGGCGACGGGCGAATACGTCCCCTACCTGATCCGCAAGGCGGAGCGGGTCGAGGAATACCAGCAGCAGCGCTAGGCCGCCGGCAGGGAAGGCATCCGCATCGACATGTCCAC
>CAZONY010000097.1:0-8546 GCA_964581215.1 uncultured Chitinophagaceae bacterium
GAGATGGATGTACTGCCAGACATCGAGCTCGGTCCAGTTGGAGAGCGGAAAGACGCGGATGCTTTGGTTGCGGCTGATTTTCGTGTTGTAGAGGTTCCAGAGCTCGGGCCGCTGGTTCTTGGGATCCCAGCGGTGGAACTCGTCCCGGAACGAAAACACGCGCTCCTTGGCCCGGGACTTTTCCTCGTCACGGCGGGCGCCGCCGAAGGCGGCGTCAAAACGGTACGTGTCAAGCGCCTGCCGGAGGGCCTGCGTCTTCATGACGTCGGTGTGGACCTTGCTGCCGTGCGTGATCGGATTCACGCCCGCCGCCCGTCCTTCCTCGTTGACGTGCACGATGAGCTTGAAGCCCAGCTTCTTGGCGACGTACTCGTCGCGAAGCCTGTACATCTCACGAAACTTCCACGTCGTGTCGATGTGCATCAGCGGGAAGGGAGGCTTGGCCGGGTAGAACGCCTTTTCGGCCAGGCGGACCATCACGGCCGAATCCTTCCCGATCGAATAGAGCATCACCGGGTTTTCGAACTCGGCCGCCACCTCGCGGATGATGTGGATGCTCTCGGCTTCGAGCTGGCGGAGGTGCGTGAGGTTGTAGGAAGTCATCGGGCGCTCGCGGGGGACAGCGTCAATCTAGGCAAAAACGAGGGAATGCGGCAATCGAGATCCGCCCTCGACCGGCGGGCTGTTGGCCTTCCCGGTGCGGAATGGGGATACTATCGGCGTCTTACGAGGAGAAGATTCCATGCCCCCACGACATGTCCTTTCCGCCGGCCGTTCCACCACCTTCCGCAGCATGGCGGCAGTCGTCATGCTCGCGGCCCTTCCGTCGGTGGCGCAGGCCGCGCGTCCCCCGCGGGCCGAGCGGATCGGCGAGCGGCGGCTGGAGCGGATCGAGGTGATCGAGCGCCGCGCGGAGGCGGCGGCCGAGATGCCGCCGAAGCCTGCCGAAGTGCGCCGCCTGCTCCGTCGGGGCGAGCCACTGCCCGACGCGGCGACACGGGGCGATTCCCGCGCGACCGCGTCCACGACGCCGCCCGGTCGCAAGCCTTCCCCGACAACGGTGCGGTCGGCTGCGCCGCCTCGGCCTTTCGCGGCACCACCGGCGGTCGCACCGACACCCGCTTCCGCCGGTGAGCCGGCCGCGCCGGTAAGCCAGGCGACCGCCATCGACGATGGCACCCGCAGCGTGCTCGTGCGCGAGAAGCCGATCCCCGCTCCCCCGGCGGAACTCCTGCCGACGCCGGCGGAACGGTAAGCTCTTCGCACTCGGCGGGCTGAAGCCTGCGGCTCACCCGCGGGCGCAGGCCTGGCTCGGGCGCTTTCGCCTACTGTTCCCGCAGCGTGTCCGCCTGGCGGCGGATCGTGCGGAGTTCTCCGCCATCCTTGCGCGCCAGATTCTTCAGCTGCATCGTCATCCGCGGATTCTTTGCCAGCCGTTTCTCGTGGCGGGCCAGAAAGTCCCAGTAGAGCGTCGTGAACGGGCAGGCATCCGGTCCGGCAGCCACCTTCGGCTTGAACCGGCAACCCCGGCACGCGTTGCTCATGCGATCGATGTACGCGCCGGTGGCACAGTACGGCTTCGACGCCATCACGCCGCCGTCGGCGAACTGGCTCATGCCGAGCGTGTTGGGAAGCTCCACCCATTCCACGGCATCGACATAGACGGCCAGATACCACTCGTGCACCTGCTGCGGCTTCACGCCGAGGAGCAGCGCGAACAGCCCCGTCACCATCAGCCGCTGGATGTGGTGGGCGTAGCCGTAGCGCAGCGTCTGCCCCAGTGCGTCGCGGAGACAGTTCATCTCGGTGGCCGCCGTCCAATACCAGTCGGGCAGCGGCAGATCGGCAGCGAGTGCGTTGCGGTCGAGGTACTCCGGCATGAAGTGCCAGTAGACCCCGCGGACGTACTCGCGCCAGCCGATCACCTGGCGGATGAAGCCTTCGGCGGCCTCCAGCGGCACCTTGCCTCGTCGCCAGAGTTTCTCCGCGCCGGCCACGACATCCCGCGGGTCGAGCAGCTTCATGTTCATGGCCTGCGAGAGGCGCGAGTGATAGAGCCAGGGTTTCCCGGTCCACATCGCGTCCTGATAGCGGCCGAACGAGGGCAGGCGATGGGCCAGAAAATCCTCGAGAGCGGCGCGGGCGTCGGCCGGTGTGACCGGCCAGTCGAAATCGTCGAGGGATCCCGGGTGCGAGGCGAAGCGCGCGTTCACGAGGTCGATCACACCACGCGTGGTCGCGTCGGGAGCAAATGTCCGTGGATCGGGAATGCTTCCCGGGCCACTCCGGGGAAACGCGCCACGATTCTCGGCGTCGAAGTTCCAGGCTCCGCCGGCCGGCTCGCCATCCTCCATCAGCACGCCGAACTTCTGCCGCAGCGGTCGGTAGAAGTACTCGAGCCGTAACTGCTTGCGGCCCCGTGCGTGGGCGGCGAACTCCTCACGCGAGGAGAAGAAATGCCGATCAGGGCGGATGTCGAGCGGTATGCCGGCCCTCGCGGCGGCAACGCGGAGCGCTTCCTGGACCCGCCATTCCCCGGGTTCGACGACGACGAGTGTATCGGGGCGTGCGCTCTCCCCGCCGCTCCGGGTGAGACTCGCCTCGAGGGCCCCGGCGAGCGTGGTGGGCTCTCGCGGCGCTGGCTGTACGGCCAACTCGGTGTACTCGACATCGATTCCCGTGCGCTGTAGGGCGTCTCGAAAGTGACGCATCGCGGCGAGAAACACCGTGATCCGTGCCTTGTGCGTCCAGACGTGGGTGGATTCCTCGGCGACCTCCGCCATCCACACCCGGTCACGGCTGCGATCGAAGCCGTCGAAGGCCGCACTCGACCGGTCGAGCTGGTCGCCGAGCACGAGGACGAGGTTTCCTGCCATGGGAAGAGTCTACCGACTTCGAAGAGACCACCGCCCCAGGACGGCGGGCAGTGCCCGGCGGAACCTGCGGTCGAGAATGAACGTTTTCCCGGCCTGTTACGGCGTTGGCGGTTATGCGGTTTCCTATTCAGCCAGTGAATTTCCCCGAATCGTTTCCCCATCCCGCTCGAGCACCCCCACGAGGTCGCCGTGATGGCCCACGCCCAAGCAGCAGTCCGTAGGACTTCCCGTCAGACGACGAGTTCCCGGGGGAAACGAGCGGCGTCGCCCCCGATCAAGAGCCGGCGGGCCGAGGTGCTGCGGGAGCGCAGGCGGCACCTGTTCACTCGGGTGATCGATTACGTTCCCTGCCGCCAGTTTCTCAAAGCCGATGCCGAGCGGCTGGCGACCACGCCGCCGGCTGATGCCACGGTGTCGCTGACCCGGGATCCGACCGAGGCGGCGGCTCCTGCGGGCCTGACGCCCTACCTCGCCAGTCTGTACCAGACCCGGCTTCTCTCGAAGGCCGAGGAGCAGTTCTATTTTCGGCGGATGAATTGGCTGAAGTTCCGGGCCGCCACCGCACGGGGGCGGCTGGATTCGAAGCGGGCCACGCTTCGACAGATCGAGCAGATCGAGGGCTGGCTCGCGGAGGCTGAGACATCCAAGGGGATCATCATCACCTCGAATCTGCGGCTCGTCGTTTCGATCGCCAAGAAGTTCGTCGATCCCGGTACTTCGTTCGAAGAACTCGTCAGCGAGGGAAACGTGGCCCTGATGCGAGCGGTGGAGAAATTCAACTTCGCGCTCGGCAATCGATTCAGCACGTATGCCACCTATGCCGTCCAAAGGCATTTTTTTCGCGTCTCCCAAAAGTCGAGGCAAATGCGGAATCGGTTCGTGGCGGCGGACGAGTCGCTGAAGGATCGGGCGGATGAGCCGGATGCGAAGGAATATTGCTCGGCGGATCAGATCGCCGAACTGAAGCGGGTGTTCACCACGTTTTTTGCCGACCTCGAACCACGTGAGAAGCAGATCGTCGTGGCCCGCTTCGGATTCGATGGCAGGCCGCCGCGAACCTTCCGGGAACTGGGATCAGAGATGGGTGTCTGCAAGGAAAGGATCCGCCAAATTCAGACGCGGGCGATGGAGAAACTCCGCCACATGGCGGCCGATGCGCGGCTCGAACAGACCGTCGGCGACTGGCTCTGATACACCTGCCGGGTGGGCGGGCCGCTGGTTTCGCCCCCTGGAAATCGCCTTGCGGTGCCGCTGCCGAGCCTCCTATTCTCCCGGCCTCCGCAGAGCGCGGACTGCCCATAGGAGACGACCCGATGGCGATCACCCTCGAGGCCCTGGCGAAGCACGTGGGCGGCACGCCCAGCGGCGACCCGGCCCGGCAGGTCACCGGCGCCGCCACGCTCGACCTGGCCGGCCCGACCGAGATCACGCTCATCGATGCCGCCGACAAGATTCACCTTCTCGCGAAGAGTAAGGCCGGCGCGGCCATCGTGCCTGTCGGTTCCGGCAGGCTCGATCGGCCCACGATCGAAGTGGCCGACGTGCATGCCGCATTCGCCGCCACCATCACGAACTTCCGGCCGCCGCGTCGGCTGACCCGCTGCGGCGTGAGTCCGCAGGCGGCGGTCGATCCCACCGCGCGTCTGGCGGCCGACGTCGACATTCATCCTCTGGCGTCGGTCGGCGCTGACGTGGAAATCGGCGCGGGCGTGACGATTCACTCGGGTGTGCGGATCATGGAGGGCTGCCGGATCGGGGCCGGCACTGAAATCTTCCCCAATGCGGTGCTCTACCCCGACACGGTCGTGGGGCAGCGGTGCATCGTGCATGCCGGGGCGGTCCTCGGTGCCCATGGCTTTGGCTACAAGGTGAACGGCGACGCCTATGCCCTGTCGGCCCAGCTGGGCTGGGTGGAGGTGGACGACGAGGTCGAGATCGGCGCCAACACCACGATCGATCGGGGCACCTACGGCCCCACTGTGATCGGCCGGGGAACCAAGATCGACAACCTCGTGATGATCGCCCACAACTGCCGGATCGGCCGCACCAACATGATCTGCTCGCAGGTGGGCGTGGCGGGCAGCACTTCGACCGGCAGTTGGGTGGTGATGGCCGGCCAATGCGGCGTGCGGGATCACGTGCACATCGGCGACGGCGCGGTGCTCGGGGCCCGCTCCGGCGTCTCCAACGACGTGCCCCCCGGGATCACGGTGCTCGGCGAGCCGGCCATCGAACTTCGCGCACGAAAACTCCAGCTGGCCACGATGTCGAAACTCCCCGACATGCGGAAAGAACTCAAGCAGTTCGCCGCCCGCATCGATGCCCTCGAGCAGGCCGCCGGCGCTCGGGGCCGTTCGGGGGCCGCGGAGGCGGCATGATGATGGGTCGCGGCGTCCAGAGCCTCCACGGCGAGACCGTGGGCATTCTCGCGGGTTGGGGGCGGTATCCGGTGGCGGTGGCCGAGGCGGTCCGGCGTCGCGGCGGCCGCACGGCGATTCTTTCGATCCGTGACCATGCCGATGCGGCGCTCGAAGACCTCGCCCACCACCATGGCTTCGTGGGCGTGGCCGAGATCGGCGCGGCCATCGATTTTTTTCGGCGGCACGGCTGCCGGCGGGCGACCATGGCCGGCAAGGTGCACAAGACGAAGCTCTTCGCGAAGCGGGCCTGGATCCGTCACCTGCCCGACTGGACGGGACTCAAGACCTTCTGGCCCCACTTCGTATCCCGGCGGCGGGACAACCGCGACGACTCGCTCCTGGGGGCCATCTCCAACGCCTTCGATGCGGCGGGCGTGCAGATCGTTCCGGCCACGGATCTGGCTCCCGAACTGCTGGCCGCGGGGGGCGTCCTCGCAGGCCCGCCGCTGTCGGCGGCGCAGCGGGCCGACGTCGCCTTCGGTTGGCGGCTGGCCAAGGAACTCGGCCGGCTCGACATCGGGCAGACGGTGGTCGTCAAAAATCGGGCGCCGATCGCCCTGGAGGCGATCGAAGGCACCGACGAGTGCATCCGGCGGGCCGGTCGATTCTGCGCCTCCGGCGGCATGGTGGTGGTGAAGGTGGCCAAGCCGCAGCAGGATCTGCGGTTCGACATGCCGACGATCGGCATCGGCACGCTCCAGTCGCTGCGGGCCGCCGGGGCGGCCGTGCTGGCGGTCGAGGCGGGCCGGACGATTCTCGTCGACGCCGACGAATTGGCCGATTTCGCCCGGCGGAGCGGGATCACCGTCGTGAGCTTCTACGACGAGGCGGGGCAGCCGGCCCTCGACGCCGCCGCGGCCTGAAGCCACGTGCAGGCTGACGGCTGTGACAGGCCCTATACTTCTCTCCATGAACCGACGCGGCTTCTTGCTGGTCAACGTCCTGGCGGCTGCCGCCTTGCCAGCGCTGGCCCAGGTGCCGACGGCGCCGCCGCCCGACGTCGATTTCGCGATCGACCGCGGCGTGGATATCCCACCGGCCCAGCCCTTCTACATGGGAAGGGAGATCGCCCAGACGATGCACTATTCAGGGGCTCCCTGGCTGGTGCGGGAAAGCCGGCAGCGGGAGGAGGACTGCCGCCAGCTCATCGAGGCGCTCGCCATCCAGCCGGGTCAGACGATCTGCGACATGGGCTGCGGCAACGGCTTCTACACGCTCGAGCTGGCCCAGCTGGCGGGGCCGACGGGCGCGGTCTACGCCGTGGATATCCAACCGCCCATGCTGCGGATGCTGGCCGGCCGGGCGGCGATGGCGGGGCTCGTGAACATCAAGCCCGTGCTGGGGACGGCGATCGATCCGCGGCTGCCGGCCGGAGCGATCGACATGGTGTTGTGCGTGGACGTCTATCACGAGTTCTCGCACCCCGCCGAGATGCTGTCGCGGATTCGGGAGTGCCTCGCCGCGGAGGGGCACCTCGTGCTGGCCGAGTTTCGGGCCGAGGATCCCGCCGTCCCGATCAAGCCGTTGCACAAGATGACGAAAGCCCAGGTGCGGCAGGAGTTGGAGGCCAACGGTTTCGAGTTGGCCCGCGAATACGACCGCCTTCCCTGGCAGCACCTCATGTTTTTCAAGAAGCGGGCCGCGGCGGCGGACTGACGCCGGCAGCGTCTGGCGGAGGCTTGCGCGAAGCTAGATCGCATCCAGCCTACGTGTATCGCCGGCTCGGGGGCGGCAAAAGTCGCCGCTTCGCGGTCTTTCAGATTGTCGCAGGGCGAGGATACGCCCAACGCTCCTCGAGCGTTCGCCGACCCCCTCGCCTACCGTTCTTAGTTTTGCAGGTCGTCGCTACAGCTATGCTGAAAGCGCTCTAGCCCACGCGGCACGTGCTGTCGTCGCAGGAGCCGGCGATGGAAAGCCGGTGGCGGGCGACGAAGGCGTAGAGACGCTTCCAGACCGGCAGCGAGCCGGGGATGTGGAGCAGGATCGCCAGCGGCCACAACAGCGGCAGCCGTCGCGACAGGTAGCGGACGGCCTCCGCGCCGCCGCGGGCGTGGCCCCGCGGGTCGATCACGTACATCTGCCGCATCAGGTCGTCATGCGACAACTCCGGGAATCGCTCGGCCACGACCGGATCATGGAGCGAGATGAAGTCGAGCCGTCGGCCGAGCGCCGCCCTCCGTAGCAGGGCGATCTGGCTGCGGCAGAAGCGGCAACGGCCGTCGTAGAGGACGGTGTCGCGGTCGGGATGGAGGCGGGTGGTCAGCATCGGCGTCCCAAGCATTCTAGGACGTGACCACATGTGGCGTAGGCTTCAGCCGGCGCTAGTCCCGGATCAGCGTTCTGGGCAGCGTGGCGAAGTGAAGGATGGTCACCGCGCCCGCCGAGATCAGTGTCCAGGGGGCCCAGTCGGGCGCCGTGACGATGCGCGGGCCGCCGCGGCCATCGAGGGGCATGATGGTGGCTGAGTCGATCACGAGCAGCTCGATGCCGAGGACGCAGGCGAACAGCCCGGAGGCGAGAAAGAAGCTTTTCCACATGATGCGCGGTCGCGTCCGGCGGACGCGGTCATTCTCCGACTGGTGCTCCCCGGCCACGAGGAGCTCGGAGGGGGCATCGACCGATCGGACCGGCGTCGTTCAATCGTCGCCCCAGGGCATCGACTGTGACGGTCGTGCGGATCGCGCACGTCGGCCAAGAAGCCGGTGGAGGAGCGGGCGACCTGCCTACAGGCCGGCGTCGGCCTGGGGAGCGGCGTCGGTGCTTTCCGCGGGCGAAGGCCGCGCCCCACGCCGCTCGGCGGCCGTGCCCGGAACGATCTGCGGGGCGCCGGCCGCTTGCTCGATGATCGCCTTGAGCTCGTCGCCGTCGATGACCTCGCACTCGATGAGGCGCCTCGTGATCGCCTCCAGGGCCCCGCGGCGAGTCTCCAGGATCCGCCGCACCTGGTCGATCGAGGCGTCGACGATGCGCTTCACCTCCTCGTCGATCTCGCGGGCGGTCTCCTCGCTGTGCGATCTGGCCGGCGGCAGGTCGCGGCCGGCGCCGGCCAGGAAGGGCGACCGGGGGTTCTCCCGGTAGGTGACGCGGCCCAGCCGGCTCATGCCGTAATCCATCACCATCGCGCGGGCGATTTCGCTCGCCCGCTCCAGGTCGTTTTGGGCTCCGGTGGAGACGTCTTCGTAGACCATCTCCTCGGCGATCGTGCCGGCCAGCAGCACCTGAATGCGGCTTTCCAGCTCCGACTGCGTGA
>CAZONY010000098.1:0-8489 GCA_964581215.1 uncultured Chitinophagaceae bacterium
CCCGGCGCACCGGGTCGGGGCTGATCCACCGCTCGAGGTGCCGCGAGCCACGGGCGAAGAGGCCGTGGGCGACGATGCCGCTGCCGGCCGGCGTGGCGCCGGTCGTGAGTGCTGCCTGCACCGGGCAGGTGACGGCCGGAAATCCGGGGTCGAGCGGCACGCAGCCGCCGCTCGCCGCCAGCGCCGCCAGCGTGGGCATCCGCGGAAGATCCTCGGGCCGCAGCCCGGGAAGCGAGAGCAGGAGCACGTGGGGCGCGGGGGTGTTCATGCGGGCATCCTCTCGGAAAGCAGGCGACGAAGAAAGACGGCCGATTCCCGGGCCGTCTCGAACCAGCGGTGCGATTGCCGGGGCAACTCCACGTGGAGACCGCCGCCGTACCCCGATGCGGCGAGGGCTGAGAACACGGGCTCGAACGCCACCTCCCCCGCGCCGAGCGGCAGATGCTCATGGCGGCAGGGGAGCATGTCGTCCACGTGCACGTTGACCACCCGCTCGAGCCACGGCCGCAGCACGGTGGCAGCGGGCACCTCGCCCATGCAGGTCATGTGGCCGATGTCGATCGTGAGCCGGAGATGATCCGGACGGCCGAGGCGGTCGAGCAGCTGGGCGAACCGCGCCAGCGTGTCGATCACCATGCCGGGCTCGGGTTCGAAGCCGATCACGACGCCCCTGGCAGCGGCGTGGTCGAGCACCGGCACCACGCCGGCCGTCAGCCGCTCCCAGGCTTCGTCCGCGTCGGCGGCATCGCGCACCGCCCCGCTCCAGACCGACACGCACTCCGCCCCCAGCCGCGCGGCCAGATCGATCGCCCGCACCAGGAATTCCACCCGTCGGCGACGCCCCGCGGGGTCGGCCGACACGAGCGTCGGCTCGTGCTTGACGAGCGGGTCGAGCAGGTGGCGGGCACCGGTCTCGATCACGCACCGCATGCCATGGGCATCGAGCAGGGATCGCCAGCGGTCCGCCTGCGCCGGGCCGTCGGCGGCGAACGGATCGAGAAGATGGCGGTCCGGCGTGATGGCAAGTGATCGATACCCGAGCGCGTGCAGCGCGGGCACCGCCTCCGCAGGATCGACGTCGCCGATGCTGTTGGTGCTGAAACCGAGTCGCATGAACTGTCCTGGACGCGGAGGCGTTCGCCGTCAGGTCGGGCTCACCAGCCGCCGCCCCGCGAGGAACGGCGCGAGGAGGGCGAGCACGACGATCGCCCAGGCTTCCCCGCAGGCCGCGAGCACGAGGGCGGCGTCGAGCGTGATGATCGACATGATCGCGTTGCCGACGGCCCGCTGCACGCGGTGCGGAGTCGGATCGGCGATGGCGGCGATGCCGCGGGCCACGATCGAGCCGCCGAGAATCGCCCACAGCATGAGCCAGGTCGGGAGCCTTGCGGGCGTCAGCCAGGTGCCCCCCACGTGCCAGTGGTCACCGGCACGCACCTGAGCCGCCAGCCACGGCCACGCGCCCGCGACCACCAAGCCCGCCACCATCACGAGCGTGGCCGCCGCGAGCCCTCCGGCACGGCTGCGTGTCGCCTCGTGCCGCGCGAAGAGCGTGATGCCCGCCACGTAGATGCCCATCCCCACCGGCACCATCCATGCGGATCCGGCAGGCCCGCCGGCTACCGTCATCCCCAGCAGCCAATTGAGGCTGCGGCAGCCCCCCATCACGGCCGGACCGAAGGGCGTGGCCTTCGCGTGCCGGTCATAGAGCCACACCGCCGTCGCCAGCAGCCCGCCGACCACCGCCGGCCAGGGAGAACCCGTGAGAGACGCCGCAGCCACCGCCGCCGCGCCGCCGGCCGCCAGCAGTCCCCAGCCCACCGCCCGCGCCGTGCCGATGGCGATCACGCCGCTCGGCAGGGGCCGCTCCGGACGTTCCTCCCGGTCGCGGTCCACGTCGAACACATCGTTCAGGATCATGCCGGCCGCGTAGCAGGCCAGCGAGGCGACGATCGCCGCCCAGCAGGCCGGCGTCGGCCAGCCGATCGGCCGCGGACCACCGCAGATGAGATAGCCGGCCACGACGTCGGCAACGGCCGTCGCATGATTCGGCAGCCGTACGAGCCGCAGCCAGTCACGCATGTCAGGCCAGCTCCACGCCCACGGAGGTGGCACACGCCAGCAGGTGGGCCCGCGCGGCGCGGGCCGCATCATCGGGCCGGTCGCGGTAGGGATAGAGTTCCACCGTCACCCAGCGATCGGGCGTGTGGGCCGCGATCGCGCGAAATACGCCGCCGAAATCAATCGCTCCTTCGCCTGGCACGAGATGGTGGTGCACCCGCGTGGCGGCGATGTCTTCGAAGTGGTAGTGCCGCGTGTGCTCCTTCATCACCGGAACCCACTCGGCCGGATCCTCGCCCACGCAGTAGGCGTGGCCGATGTCGAAATTGAGTCCCAGCGATGGATGCCGCACGCGGCCGGCGAACTCCAGATACTGACCGAACGTCTCGATGAAGAGGCCGGGCTCCGGTTCGATGAGCAGCGTCACGCCAACCTCGGCCGCGACGTCGAGCACGGGCATGATCTCCTCGTAGAAGATGTCGGCAGCCTGCTGGCGGGTCTGCCCCGGCTGGATCTCGCCGCCGGGCTCGGTCGAGATCGCCGGCGCCCCGAGTTCGGCGGCCAGCCGCAGGGCCCGCTTCGTGTGCTCCCGGCGGATCGCCCGGTAGTGCGGATCGGGATCGGTCCAGCCCGGATGCCAGTAGGGCTGCCGCGGGTCGGCGATGGCGTTCATCATGAAGGCATTGATGTTGGAGATGGCGAGGCCGTTCGCGGCGAGAGCCCGACGGATCGAATCCTTCTGCACGCCGAGCAGCCCTGCCGGCCAGGCGTGCGGCACGTCGGCGAGCAATTCGATGCCGTGGTAGCCGAAGCCGGCGATCCTCGCGATCGCCTCCTCCACCGGCACGTCGAGGTAGGCGTTGGAACTGAAGGCGAGCCGAAGCGACATGAGAGGCATCCGTGAAAGAGAAGCGGGCGAACCCGCAGGAGTGTATGCACCGCGGCGGCACGCGGCTACGGCCAGAGCGTGAGGTGGCGATCGACCCACTCCGGCCGCAGCGGCAGTCGGTCGAGCTCCGTGTAATACATGGCCGCGGGATTCACCCCTCGCTCCTCCATCCGGGCGACGTGCCGGGCGATGGCCGGGCAGCGCAGAAGGGCCGGCAGCAGGCCCCCCCAGATCACGACCACCACGGCGCTGCCCAGCACGAGCCGTTGCCTGTCGAGCCGCGTGGCCTGCGGGCCGGTCATGGCTCCACCACCTTTTTGAACAGCCAGCCAAACGTGAGGCTCGCCATGCCGAGCGTCAGCACCAGATTCAAAACCTGGCCGCCCACGTAAAGCACGAGCGGCCGGCCGCTGCCGAGCACCGGAGCCAGTTCGCGAAAGTTCGTCTGCAACCCCATGCAGACGAAGCCCGCGCAGAAGAGCCAGCCCCGCAACCGCATCGTAAAGCCCGTCGTGGCGCCGTCCACCCAGAGGGCGGCCTCGGGCGAGCGGGTGAAGAGCCACGAGCAGATGATCGAGGCTGCCAGGAAGCCGAGGATGAACTTGGGAAACCGCCGCCAGGCCTCGGCCGCGAGGGAGCCCTCATGGTGGCCACGGTCGCGATCCACCCAGCCTGCCCAGTAGACGGCGACAGCAAAGGCGATCACGCCGATCATCGAGTTCTGGATCATCTTCACGGTAGCCGCCACCTCGCCTCCCTCCTTGCCGAGGGCCTCGCCGGCGGCCACGACGGCTCCGGTGGCGTCGATCGTGCCCCCGATCCAGGCGCCCCCCACGATCGGATCGAGCCCCAGCCAGGTGATCAGCGGCGGCATCGCCACCATCATGATCACGGTGAAGAAGAGCGACAGGCCGATCGCGAGCGAAAGTTCTTCCTTCTTCGCCCGGCAGGCCGCCCCCGTGGCAATCGCCGCCGACACGCCACATACCGACATATCGGCCGACACCACCATGCAGAGTGACCGGGACGGAATTTTCAGGAGGTGCACGCCGGCGAGATAGGTGGTGACGAGCACGATCGGCGTGACGATCCACGCGGTCAAGAGCCCCGGCAGACCGAGTTCGAGCAGGCGACTGAAAAGCACCTCGGCTCCGAAGATCACGAGGCCGGTCTTGATCAGGAACTCGCCGGCCAGCGCCCGGCCGAGCCACGCGGGCACCCCGGCGAGATTGCCGATCAGCAGCCCGACTGCGAGGGCCCAGAGCGGGTATTCGTTTTAGTAGTACGGGATCACCTTCGGGCCCCCGAGCAGAAAGCCCGCACACCCCAGCGCCGCGACCGCGACCGTGCCCGGCAGGCTCCGCACGACCGACCGCCCGCCGAGCCACGCACCCGCCATGCCCACGAGCACGACCCAGCCCATGCCCATCACCACGGGCACGGCCACGCTCCCCCCCTTCTTGTCGCGGAGGGCTTCGAGAGGCGAATCGGCCCAGGTCTGCGGCTTGTCGATCGTAGCCGAGAGCGGCGTCGGCCAGCCCTTCGGATGGGCCGCCCGACTGGCCGGCTCCGTCTCCGGCCACGCGGTCCAGGTCACGGCAAGGGCCAGAGCCACGATCGTGAGGCCGATCAACGTGGCGGCGGTGTCTTCATGAAATCGTGGACGCACGACCCCTCCTTAGCTCGAAGCGCTGCGATACCGGGCCAAGGCCCGCTGAAACACGACCCGCGAGATCACGAGCGCGGTGGCCGCGGCCGCCACGGCGCCGACGACGGGCCACCAGGCTTCGCCCACGAGCGGCTGGGCGATGACGCGGGCGGGCACGTTGACGACGAGCAGGATCGGGATCACGAACGTGCACAGGGCGCGGAGCGGACCGCCCCACGGCCCTGAATAAATCTCGGCCGGATAGCGGGAGAAATTCGTGAGATAGAACCAGAAGTCGTAGAGGCTCTGATTACGGCCCATGAGAATCGTGGCGGCGGCCAGCATGATCACGAGCGAGTAGAGGATCGCCACGCCGCAGAGAATCAGAACCGGGTAGAGCAGCCAGGCGATGGGGGGCGGGGTGTGGTCCATGCGGGACAGTGCCCAGGCAAGGATCCCGCAGCCCACGAGTCCGTTGGCGAACGACGAGAAGTCGACGCGGTGCATCGACAGCAGAAACTGGGCATCGAGCGGCCGCACGAGCACGGCGTCGAGTCCACCGGTGCGGACCATCTCCGTGAGTTCCTCGGCGCTCGGCATGAAGAGCGCCTGCACGATCGAGTTGATGATCAGGCCGGTGGCGACGAACGCGAAGAACGGCTCCTTCGACCAGCCCGTGCCCTTGCCGATCTCGGGCGTGAACTGGAACACGAGCAGGTAGAAGGCCAGGTTCATCGCCATCCAGCCGAGGCTCGTCACGCACTCGAGCAGAAAATTTGCCCGAAACGTCATGTCGCGAACGAGACAGGCTCGGGCAAACGTGCCGAAGATCGAGAGGTAACGGACCATCGTCAGCCTCCGTAGGCCGAGTAGCGGCGCGTGCCCCGCCACCAGACGATCCGGCACGCGATCGCCATCACCACGACCCAGGCCACCTCGATCGCCAAGGCACGGCCGAGCTCGGCCCCCTGCACCTTCCCGAGCCAAACCGCCGCCGGGAAGTAGGCCGTGTACTCGAACGGCAGCCAGCGGACGACGTCGGCCACGTCCACCCCGGCGATGCCGGTGGGGATCCCGGCGAGCATGTCGATCGGAAACATGTGGCCGGAGAGGAGATACTGCACGAGCATGTAGGCAAACACGATGCTCGACACCTCCAGCACCCAGAACCCGAGCATGCCGAGCGTGGCTTCCATGAAGAAGCCGAGCAGGAAGGAGAGCAGGAGCGACGCGACGAAAGCCACGATCGTGGCGGCGTCGGGCAGCGCCGGAAAATAGCCCCGGCAGATCCAAAATACGGCCGCGAACGGCAGGATCGCGACCGCGTAGTAGACGAGCTTGTGGGCGATCCGGGCGGCCAGCAAAAACGACACGTAGTCGACCGGCTGCACGAGGTACTTCTTGATGGAGCCGTCGCGGATGCTGCGGGAGATGCCGCCGGCGAGGCCCGGCATGCTGGAGAAGGCCCGCGTGAGCATCGTGAGCAGGTAGTAGGCCACGATGTCGGTCTTCGAATAGCCGGCGATGTCGGCGCGGCTGGTGGCGGCGAACACGGCCGTCCAGAGGAAGACCGGCGTGCCGATCGGCAGGAAACGCATCGCGGTGCCGAGGATGAAGTCGCCCCGGTAGGCGAGCCGTTCCTCCAGGCAGATCGCGAGCATCGTCCACCAGATGCGAAGCCGGGTGGCGAGCTCGGAAAGCCGTCCGCAGCGGTGGGCGGTGGGCGGCGCGGCGGAACTCATGCAGGCGCCTCCGCGGGCTCGGTCGGCCGCGTTCTTCCCGAGCGGAACAGCCCGGCCACGATCTCCTCGAGCGGCACGTCCTCCACCGACACGTCGCGGACGCCCGTGCCCCGCAGGATCTCGGGCAGCACGTCGGCGATCCGGTTGCGGTCGATCCGCATGACGACCCGTGGCCCGCGGATCTCGCCGGGAAACCCGAAACGCTCGAGCGCTCCGGGGGCCGGCGGCTCGTCGAGATCGAGTGTCACGATCTTGTGCGTCGTGAACCGATCGACGATCTCGGCGAGCGAGCCATCGTAGAGGATGTCGCCGTGGGTGATCACCACCACCCGCTCACAGAGCGCGGCCACATCCTTCATATAATGCGTGGTGAGCATCACGGTCGTCCGCCGCTCGGCCTGCACGTGCCGGAGGAACTCGTGGATCGTGTGCTGGGCCACGACGTCGAGGCCGATCGTCGGTTCGTCGAGAAAGAGCACCTCGGGCTCGTGGAGCAGCGCGGCCACCAGCTCCAGCTTCATCCGCTCGCCGAGCGACAGCTCACGCACGGGCTGCAGGATCAGCTTCCGCACACCGAGCAGATCGACGAGTTCGTCCCGCACCCGCTCGAACCGGGCTGGATCGAGCCGATAGATCTCCTGGTGCAGTCGAAAGCTCTCGGCGGCGGGCAGGTCCCACCAGAGCTGGTTCCGCTGACCCATCACGAGGGCAAACCGGCGGCGGAAGTCGTCGGCCCGTTCCCAAGGCACGTGGCCGAGCACGCGGGCGGTGCCCCGAGCAGGCGTGATGATCCCGGAGAGCAGCTTGAGGAAGGTGGTCTTTCCGGCCCCGTTGGGCCCGAGCAGGGCCACGAACTCACCGCGATTGACCGTGAGATCGACACCCCTGAGCGCCTCGACGGTCCGACACGTCCGGCGAAAGAGCCCGCGCAGGCTCGCCACCAGCCCCTCCGGCTTGTCGTAGACGCGATAGTCCTTGGCCAGCCCCTCGACGCGAATGACTGCTTCCGGAGACGGCCTGTCTGTCGCATCAGCGGTATTGTGCATGCGGCGAGTATAGGTGAAAACGGAGCCGTCCTCCGGGAGAAACAGAGCATGCACCGCGTCGGTCTTGGCCACGACACGCACCGGCTTGGCCCCGGCGACGGCCTCGTGCTCGGCGGGATCACGATCCCCCACGACCGCCGGGCCATCGGCCACAGCGATGCCGACGTGCTCCTGCATGCGATCACCGACGCCCTGCTCGGCGCGGCGGCTCTCGGCGATATCGGCGAGTTGTTTCCCGATACCGATCCGGCCAACCGGGGCCGCGACTCCGCGACGATGCTCCGGGCGGCTGCCGACCGCGTGGCGGCCGCGGGATGGCGAATCGCAAATCTGGATTGCGTGATTTTTGCCCAGCGTCCCAAAATCCTGCCGCACCGCCCCGCGATCCGCCGCCGGATCGCCGAGGTGCTCGGCATCGCCGAGGAGGCCGTCTGGCTCAAGGCCAAGACGGGCGAATCGGTCGGGCCGATCGGCGAGGAACTGGCGATCGGCGCCGAGTGCGTCGTGCTGATCGAGCGGTAGGCGGACGAATCCCCACGACCTGACACTGGAGCGACGAGACGAGATGGCGAAGACCGAGGCGACGACGGCCCTGCCCCCGATCGAGATCTACAGCACGCTCGCGAAGAAAAAGACGCCGCTCATCACGGTGAAGCCGGGCCACGTGGGGATGTATCTCTGCGGCCCCACGGTCTACAAGCCGAGCCACATCGGCCACATGGTCGGCCCGGTCATCTTCGATACCGTCAAACGCTATCTGACGTATTCCGGCTGGTCGGTCACGTGGGTGGTCAACATCACCGACGTAGACGACAAGATCATCGCCGAGAGCGCGGCCCGCGGCACGACGATGGCAAAGCTGGCCGAGGAGATGACGGCCGACTACCTCGACAACCTCGCCTGCCTCGGCGACGAGAGCATCGATGCGATGCCGAAGGCCACGGAGCACATCGGTACGATCATCGCGTTCATCGAGGGCCTGATCGCCAAGGGCTGTGCCTACGCCAGTGACGGTGACGTCTACTTCGAAGTCACCCGGGATGCCGACTATGGCAAGCTCACCAACCTCTCGGTCGAGCAGACGCACGGGGAGGGAGGCTCGA
>CAZONY010000099.1:0-7146 GCA_964581215.1 uncultured Chitinophagaceae bacterium
CTCGTTGCGCCGCTGCTCGAGCCGGTCGCCTAGCTTCTCCTGGCGGTCGTTGCTCCAGTTCTCCTTCACGAGCGGGAACATCTCGCTCTCCTCCTCGTCGATGTGGTGCTGGAGGTTCTCCTCGAGCACCAGCACCTTGGCGCGGTAGTCCGGGTCGTCTGCCCCGAGCTTCCCGATCTCGCCGAGCAGATCGCGCACGAGCTGGTGCTCCGTGCGGGCCTCCCGCACGAGGTCCTCGGCCTCGTCGATGCGCATGACCTCCGGGTAGAACAGCTCCTCCTCGATGTCCATGTGCGCCTCGACCTCGGTGCGCAGCCGGTCGAAGACGCGCTTCCGGCCGGCCCCGTCGTCCTCCGCGCACCGCTCGAATTCCCGGAACAGGGCGTGGATGGACAGATGATCCCGCTTCAGCAGCGACGTCGCTTTCATGTGATCCCCTCCGCCGCACGCGCGGTGCGTCACCCCCGTTGCTAGGCCCGCGCGTCGGCGGGCCAAGCGAGAGCGGGACGGGCTACTTCGCGGCGGGCGTCGGGTCGGCCGCGCTCGTGATCGCCGCCTACGTCCAGCTCGTGGCCGGCGCCCAGTTGCGGCATCTCGATGCCGCCATCGATCCGCTCACGTTCCGCTGGCTCGTCGCCTTCCATGTCGCCGGCGCGGTCGTCGTCGCGGCGCTGGCCGGGATGCTCGCCGTGGTGCATGGCGGCGTCGCGTCGGCGGCCCGCCGCTGGTCATGGGGGATCGCCGCCCTCGTCGTCGGCCAGATCCTCCTGGGCTTCGGCGCCTGGATCGTGTCGTGGGGCCTGCCGTCGGGCCTACTGCCCGAGTCGTGGCGGCTTGCCGAGGCGATTCGGGCCCGCAGCACGGCCGGCGCGGCCGTCGTCACCGGGCATGTGCTCCTGGGCATGCTGATCCTCGGCGCGTCGGTCGTGCTCTGGATCGTGGGGGGCGGCCTGCGGGCCGCCCGGCCGTCGCTCGTGGCTGGCCGTCGTGCGGCCGTGGCAAAGGGGGTGTTCGCATGACGCCCCCGCTGCCCAGCGCCGTCGCCGTTCCGGTCGCGCTCGGTACCGATGCCGAGATCGTGCATGCCCGCATCCGCGGGCCGTCGGTGCTGGCCGACGTGTCGCAGCTCGTGCGGCCGCGGATCGCCCTGATGGTGCTCGTCACCGTCTGTGCCGCGGCCTGGATCACGGCCGGCAGCGACCGACTCCCGGCCGGCACGCTCGCCGCGTTGCTCTTCGGCACGGCGCTCGTGGCCGCCAGTTCGAGCGTCGCCAATCAGATTCTCGAGCGCGAGACAGACGCCCGCATGCCGCGGACGGCCCATCGCCCGCTTGTCACCGGACGGATGTCGGTGGCCGTCGCGTGGTGGCTCACGTCCGCCACGCTCGCGGCCGGTCTCGCGATCACGACCTGGTCGTGCGGCTGGCAGCCCGCCGCCTGGTCGCTCGCCACGTGGCTGCTCTACATCCTCGCCTATACGCCGATGAAGCGGCTCTCTCCGCTGAACACCGCCGTGGGCGCGGTGGCCGGGGCGCTTCCCGTCGCGATCGGCTGGTCGGCCGCCGACGGACCGGCCCGATTGGCAGCCGGCGATGCCGCCGGGGCACTCGCTGTAGCCGCCCTTGGCACGGTGCTCTATCTCTGGCAGTTCCCCCACTTCATGGCGATCGCCTGGCTCTATCGTCGCCACTACGCGGCCGCCGGCCTGCGGATGCTCACGGTGGACGATCCCACCGGCCTGCGGGCGGCGGGGCAGTCGCTCGCCGCCGCTCTGGCCATGATTCCCGTCGCCCTCGTGCTGGCGGTGCCCTCCGGAAGCGTCCGTCTCTTCCTGGCGGCGGCCGCAGCGTCGATCGCGTATGCTGTCGCCACCGTCCGATTCGCCCTCCGGCGCGACGACGCCTCCGCCCGCGGCCTGCTGCTCGTCTCGATCGGCACGCTCTTGGCGGTGCTCACCGCCGCCATCGCCTTCACCCCGTACGCCTGACCCTCCCTCTCCGGCCTCCCCATGAACGCCTCCTCCATCTCCCTCGCCCACGATCACGGCCACGGTGGCCACGACGACCATGGCCACGGGCATCACGGTCACATCACGCTGCAATACCAGCCTGGCCTGCCGCTCACCCGCGGCAAGCTGATCATGTGGCTCTTCCTCTCGACGGAGATCATGTTCTTCGCGGCGCTCCTGGGGAGCTACGTGGTGCTTCGGTTCGGCGCCCCGGTATGGCCGAAGCCGCATCACGTGCATCTCTCGGAGCCGATTGGCGCGTTCAACACCTTCGTCCTCATCTGCTCGAGCGTCACGATCGTGCTGGCACTCGAGGCCGCGCGGGCCAACAAGGCGGGCCTGGCGAAGGTATGGATGTTGCTGACCCTGGTGCTCGGCTCGCTCTTCCTTGGCGTGAAGGGCTACGAGTATTCGTCGAAGTTTTCCCACGGCATCTACCCGTGGGCGCCCCGCGGGCTGATCTATGAACGGCCCGACCTCTACTACGGCTCGGCCGTCCGGGCCCGCCTCGGCGAGCCGGCGATCATCGACAAGCTCAAAGAACTCGACGACGCGCATGAGGCCCATCTCTCGCAGGCGGAGATCGCCGCCCGCATCAAGCTCAAGCAGGTTCGCGAGATGGTGGCCAATCCCGACCAGCAGGCCTTCGACATCGCCGTGGTGGCCGACCAGATCGCCCCGCTCCCGGCCGAGGGAGCAGATCATGGCGGCGGCCATGGCGGGCATGGCGGTGGCCTGAACGACGCGTTCCCATGGCTCCGGCTCCCGATGGTCATCCCGGGCGGCAACATGTGGGCCAGCACGTATTTCCTGCTCACCGGATTCCACGCGATCCACGTCGGCGTGGGGCTGCTCGTGTTCGCGATCATGCTCACGTGGACCCTCAACGCGAAACGGGCCGGGGCGATCGAGAACATCGGTCTCTACTGGCACTTCGTCGATCTCGTGTGGATCTTCCTCTTTCCGCTGCTCTATCTGTTCTGATCCGACTGTTCTGATCCGACCGCTGCGATCCGTTCTGAAAGGTGATGCTCATGAGTGACCACGGCCCGATCACCCGTCCCGGCGGATCGCCCGACGACCATGTGGAGCACGACGACCACGGCGGCCATGACCATGGCCACGGCGGCATCGGCCAGTATCTGGCCGTCTTCGTCGCCCTCTGCTTCCTCACGACGATGTCGTTCCTCACCTACTCGCCGATGTGGCCGTGGCGCGACGAACCGCAGGTGGGCTGGGCCTTCATGATGGCCGTCTCGTGCACGAAGGCGATGCTTGTGGTGCTGTTCTTCATGCACGTGCTCTGGGAGGCCAACTGGAAATACGTGCTCACGATTCCGGCCGCGATGATGGCGATCTTCCTGGCGATCATGCTCGTGCCGGATATCGGCCTGCGGAACCGCATGGTCTCGCAGGAGCGGGCCCTGCACATGGCCCGCGAGTCCGACGTAAAGCTGCTCGAGCAGGCTGCTGAGGCAGCGCGGGCTGTCGAGGGCATGGGGCCGGGCGGCCACTGAGCGGGCCGCGGGCCGTTCACCGGGGTCCACTGGGTTGTCTCATGGGAAATCAGGGTGGAGCCATGGTTCAGGCGGGGTTGCGATGGCCGCGTGTTTTTTTCGCGTCGCTGGCCCTGTCCCTGGGCTGCCAGAAGCCGGCCGATCGGGCCGTCGTCGCGCTCCCTGCCGGCACGCCCGCCCCGGCGCCGGCCGTGATGGAGCCCGGCGCGGAGTGCCTGCCGTTCACGCTCACCGCGCAGGATGGCCAGCCCTTCGATTCCAAGACTCTCTCCGGCAAGGTGTGGCTGGGAAGCGTCTTCTTCGCCAACTGTCCGGGGCCCTGCTTCCGGGAGAATCAGGCCATCGCCGACATCCTTCGCCGGATCGACCACCCCGACCTGATGGCGGTGAGCCTGACCTGTGATCCCGACAACGACACGCCCGACGCCCTGCGCCGCTATGCCGACCGGTTCGAGGCCGATCCTGCCCGCTGGAAATTCCTCACCGGCGACTTCGCCCTGATCCGGAAGGTGGCCAACGAATCGTTCCTGCTCCCGGCCGAGGTGGGCGTGCACTCCGAGCGGGGTGTCGTGTTCGATCGCCAGGGCCGCCTCCGCGGCAGCTACCACCTGCTCCAGGAGGATCGCGTCGCCCTGCTCGAGAAACTGATTCGCGACGTGCTCGCCGAGGGACCGGCCGTGGCCGTGTCCGCGGAGGAGCCGGCGCCGTGAACCTGCTCGCTGCCGTCCATCCGCTGGCCACCACCAATGCCGTGCTCAACACGCTGGCCACGGTGCTGCTCGTGGCCGGATGGGCGTTCATCCGGCGCGGCCGCGTGAAGGCCCACCGGGCGAAGAAGGTGGCGGCATTCGCGACGTCGGCCGTGTTCCTCGTCTGCTACCTCACCTACCGCTACCTCGTCGGCCACGTTCCCTTCCGCGGCCAGGGACCGATCCGGCTCGTCTACTTCTCGATTCTGATCTCGCACATCCTGCTGGCCGTGGCCGTGCCGGTGCTGGCGATCACGATGTTCGTGCTGGCCTGGCGCGGCCGCTGGGCCGCCCACCGCCGCCTCGGCAAGGTGACCATGCCGATCTGGCTCTACGTTTCCGTCACGGGCGTGGTCGTCTACCTGATGCTGTATAGAATGCCAGTATGACGACGCGCCTCCTCGCCACGGCCTGCCTGCTTCTTGTCGCGCTCACCGCGGCGGATGCCCTCGGCTGCCCCAACTGCAAGGATGCCTTCGCGACGGGCGATCCCGCCGCGGCCAACGTCGCCCGGGGCTACTTCTACAGCATCCTGCTCATGCTCGCGATGCCCTTCACGCTCGCCGGCACGTTCGGTGCCTACGTGTGGCGGGAGATGCGACGGCAGCAGCGGGCCGGTGGCGCCGATCAGCCCGCGCCGTGAGCCGCGTCCCGAAAAATTATCTCGCGCGGGCCGAGCAGCGGCGGATCTTCTGGCGGTTCATGCCGCTGGCCATCCTCGCCGTGCTCCTGCTCGGCTGGATCGAGCGGACCTGGTTTCGGCCCCCCGTGCCTCCTCCTCCGCCGCAGGTGGATACGCGGGTGGAGCATCCGCTGGCCGATGCCGCGGTTGCCGACGCGGTGCGCATCGAACGTGAGGCGGAGCGGTTCTCCGCCGAGGAGGGCGCCCTCCTCGGTGCATCCCCGGCCGCGCTCGACCGCGTCCGTGACGACACCGTCTTCCGCGCCGACGAGAGCGATGCCTGGTTCGAGATCTGGACGACGCTTCGCGACGACGGTCCGCCGCCGACGGAGGCGACGCGGCAAGTGAGCTTCACCGAACTCTTCGGGCAGCCGAGGAGCTTCCGCGGCCGCCCGGTGGCGATGGCCGGCACGCTCCGCCGCCTCGAGCGGGTGCGGGCGCCGGTCAATGACGTCGGCATCGAGGGCTACTGGCAGGGCTGGCTCGAACCGGAAGGCGGGCCTGCCTCCCCGGTGGTCGTCTACTTCCTCGAGATCCCCGCCGGCATGCCCGAGGGGTCTGCCATCGCCGCATGGGTCGATGTCCGCGGCTATTTCTTCAAGCGCTGGGCCTACGCCGCCAAGGACACCGTCCGCAGGGCGCCCCTGATCATGGCGGCCGCGCCGGGCTGGACCCCGCCGCCCGCCGGCCGCGAGGGAGCCGATTCGATCGGCCTGATCGCCCTCGCTACGATGGCAGCCTTGACGATCCTCACGATGCTGGGAATCCGCCTGGCCGGCCGGGGCTGGCGCCGTCCGTCGCCGCCGCCCCCCGATGTCGCCTCGGCCCTGTCGGGCCACGACATCGTCTCCACCGAGGAGAGCCTGCGGCGGCTCGCGGAGAGCGATCGCCGAAAGGAGACTTCATGATGCATACCCAGCTTTATCACAGGCTCGGCCTCGCGATGCTGGTCGTCGCCACCTGGGCCGGCGCGACGGGCGCGGCGGATCCGACACCCGCTTCGGACGACTCGCTGGCCGCCTACCTCGCGTCGTGGGAACTCGACCAGGGGCGGTGGGCGGCCTTCGCCGAGCCGGGCGCCTGGAGCGACGCCAGGCAGTCGCTCGTGCTGAAGCTCTTCGCCCGCCTGGCGCGTGTGTCGGCGCAACGTGCCGCAGCGTGGCAGGCCGCGGCGGTCGATGTGTCGGCCGCGCTGCCGACCGCCGGCTCCGACACGCTCGTACGGGTCGATGGTCGCGCCGTGTTCGTGGCCCCCCAAAGCCTGTCGGCCGCGGAGGCGGTCCTGGCCGGCCGCGACCATCACGATGTCGTCCGGTTCGTCACGCCGGCGGGCCGGCAGGTCGACGTGATCGTCGAGTCGGCCCCGGCGGCCTGGCCGCGCTGGACCGGCATCGATGAACGGATGACGGTCATCGGCCTGCCCCTCGCCACCGGGCCCGGCCCCGTGCCGCAGGCGGAGGGGCGCACGTGGCCGGCCGAGCCGCCGTCGCTCGTCCTCCTCGGCGTGCGACTCTCCTGGTATCCGGCCACGGTCCTCGGATCGCTCGGGATGGACTATGCCACCTTCGACACCGTGGCCGACGGCAAGCCGCTCGTCGCCGGCGACACGGAAGCCTTCTACGGCATGCTCGCGGCGGCCGGGCGGGCCTCCGCCGAGGCCGTCGTCGCGGCGGCCGGCGGCGCCACCGACGTGATCCGGCTCATCGACCCGGCCGAGAAATGGTTCGCCGGTCATCGTGGCGACCCGGTCACGTTCGAGGGCACCGTCCGGCGGGCCATCCGGATCGCCATCGATGACGAGTCCCGGCGGCGGCAGGTTGGAGCCGACCACTACTGGGAGCTCTACGTCTTCGTGCCCACGCCGCTGATCCGGGTCGATGATCAGGTGCAGGATGATTTTCCGATCGTCTGCTGCATGCGATCGCTGCCGGCGGGCCTGCCGACGGGCGATCGGATCGCCGAGCGGGTGCGGGTGTCGGGCTTCGCCCTGAAACGCTATGCCTACCCGCTGCAGGCGGTGCGGATCAGTTCGTCGCAGGGCGACGAGGAGCGTCGGGCGATGCGGCGGGAGACGCCGCTGTTGATCGGTCCCGGGGTGACCTGGCTGCCGGGGCCGTCGCCTGGTCGCCTCACCTCCGGCCTCGGCTGGGCGATGGCCGGCGCGCTGACGCAGTGGGAACTCACGATCAC
>CAZONY010000099.1:7156-8473 GCA_964581215.1 uncultured Chitinophagaceae bacterium
CATCGCGGCGGTGGTCGGCCTGCTCCTCGCGGCGGCCGCATGGATGGCCCGACGGGCGGCGCGGCGGGCCGCCCATGAGGCCCGCGAACGGCTTCCCGATCGCATCGAACTGCCCCCGGCCGACTGACGAGGGGTGTGAATGCCGGTGCCGACGGCCGGGCCTTGCCGTCCCGAAAACGTGTGCGAAAAACGGGGACTGACGAACACCCTCATTCTTTCCCACGGGGAGCAACGAGCATGCGACGGGCGAAGATTTCGATCATCGGGGCCGGCAACGTCGGGGCCACCACGGCCCACTGGTGCGCGGCGGGAGAACTCGGCGACATCGTCCTTCTCGACATCCCGGCCACCGAAGGGATGCCGGCGGGCAAGGCGCTCGACCTCTTCCAGGCCTCCCCGATCGTCGGCTTCGACTCACGTCTCGTCGGCACGACCGACTGGGCCGACACGGCCGGCAGCGACGTCGTGGTGGTGACGGCCGGCATCGCCCGCAAGCCGGGCATGAGCCGCGATGACCTTCTCTCGACGAACGCCAAGATCGTCGGTGACGTGGCCGGGAAGATCCGCGACACGAGCCCGAACGCCGTCGTGATCGTGGTCTCCAATCCGCTCGACGCGATGGTGCAGAGGACGTTCCAGGTGACCGGCTTCCCGCCGGCCCGCGTCATCGGCCAGGCGGGCATCCTCGACACCGCCCGCTACCGCGCCTTCCTCGCGATGGAGCTGGGAGTGAGCGTGGAGGACATCGCCGCGATGCTGCTCGGAGGCCACGGCGACACGATGGTGCCCGTGCCCAGCTGCACGAGCGTGGGAGGCATTCCGGTCACGCAGCTGATCGCGAAGGACAGGCTCGATCAAATCGTCGATCGGGCTCGCAACGGCGGCGCCGAGATCGTCGGCCTCCTCAAGACGGGCAGCGCGTATTACGCCCCGGCCGCCGCCTCGGCCCAGATGGTGGAGGCGGTCGTCCGCGACAAGAAGCGGCTCGTGCCTTGCGCGGCCTTCTGCGACAAGGAGTATGGTGTCGGCGGCTACTTCGTCGGCGTGCCGGTCATCCTCGGGGCCGGCGGCGTCGAGAAGGTGATCGAGCTGAAGCTGCTGCCCGACGAGCGGGCCGCCCTCGACAAGAGCATCGCGGCGGTGAAAGACCTCGTGGCGGCCATGAATCGGCTGACAGGCCACGCCGGCTAAGCTGGCGCGGCGCTGCCGAAGAAAACCGCCGGGGCCGGCGAAAGCCTCAGCTTCGGAGATCCCTACAGAGGGAGGCGAGGGGGTCGGCGAACGCTCGAGGAGCGTTGGGCGTATCCTCGCCCCGCG
>CAZONY010000100.1:0-3830 GCA_964581215.1 uncultured Chitinophagaceae bacterium
CATCGCCGACCACGTGCGGGCCTGCACGTTCGCGATCCACGAAAACGTGCTCCCGGGGAACAACGAGGAGAAGTACGTCGTCAAGCGGTTGCTTCGCCGGGCCGTGCTCGACGGCCGGCAGATGGGAATGCGGGAGCCGTTTCTCCATGCCTTGCCCGGCACCGTCGCCGACATGATGCGGAAGCCCTATCCGGAACTCGCCGAAACCGTGGACCGGGTCGCCGCCGTGATCAAGCGGGAAGAGGAGTCGTTTCTGGCCACGATCGACGGCGGCCTCGATCGCATCGAAAAACTGTTCGCCGGGATCGGTTCGGCCGGTGGGGCGGGGGTCAAGGGCGCCGACGCCGCCGAACTCTACACCACGTATGGTTTCCCCCCGGAACTCCTCGAGACGATCGCTGCCGAGCGCAACATCGGCTTCGACTGGGACGGGTTTCGGGCGTCCATGGATGAGCACGGCCAGCGTTCGGGGGCCGGCAGCCGCGTGGAGTTGTTCACATCGGGCCCGCTGGACGCCCTCAAGAAGACCATGCACGGCTCGGAGTTCGTCGGCTACGACGCGACCGATGCCGAAGGCCGCCTCGTTGGCATCATCGCCCAAGACCACCTCTGCGAAACCTTTCGGGAGACGGGGCACGCGCTGCCGGCCACGCTCATCCTCGACCGGACGCCGTTCTACTGCTAGTCGGGCGGCCAGGTGGGCGACACGGGTTGGATCGAGACGCCGACCGGCCGTTTCGAGGTGCTCGACAGCCAGCGGGAGGGGGGCTTCGTGCTCCACATCGGCCACCTCCGGTCGGGCACGCTCGACCTCGGCCAGACCGCCCGCGCCACGGTCGATGCCGACCGCCGCGCCGCCCTGCGGCGGGCCCACTCCGCCACGCATCTGCTCCACGCGGCTCTCCAGCATCACCTCGGAACGCATGCGGTGCAGCAAGGCTCGAAGGTCGATGCCGACATGCTCCGGTTCGATTTTTCGCACGGCGAGCCGGTGGGACGCGAGACGCTCGAACGGATCGAAACGATGGTCAATACGTCGGTGCTGGCGGCGGTGCCCGTGTCGGCCCAACTCCTGCCGCTGGCCGAGGCTCGGCACGCCGGCGCGATGATGCTCTTCGGCGAGAAATACCCCGACGTCGTTCGCATGGTGTCGATGGAGGGTGTGAGCCGCGAGCTCTGTGGTGGCACGCACGTGACGAGCACCGGCCAGATCGGCGTCGTGCGAATTGTGGGAGAAGAAAGCGTCTCGGCCGGCACGCGACGAATTTCGGCCGTGACAGGGCTGGCGGCCCTCGCCCGGCTCCGGCAGGCCGAACAGACGCTCGCCGATTCGGCGGCGGCCCTGAAGGTGCCGACGGCCGAACTGCCCCATCGCCTCGCGATGATTCAGAAAGAGATCAAAGACCTCAAGAAGGCGAAGCCGGCGGCCGCCGCGGGGGCCTCGCCCGAAGCCCTCCTCGCCACGGCGGTCGAAGTGGACGGCACGAAGGTGGTCGTGGCCGAAGCCAAGGGAAGCGACGCCGGCAGCATGCGGCAATGCATCGATCAACTGCGGCGCAAGGCCAGCCCGATCGCCGTGCTGCTGGCCTCGGCCGATGCCGAAAAAGTGACCCTGGTGGCGGGCATCTCCCGTGAGCTGGAGGCCCGCGGCCTTTCGGCCGGCACCTGGATCAAGGATCCGGCCGCGATCGTGGGCGGGAAGGGGGGCGGCAGGCCCGACCTGGCCCAGGCGGGCGGCAAACTCATCGACAAACTTCCGGCCGCATTGGACGCGGCGCGTCAGGCCATCGAAGCGATGCTGCGGGCGTGAAGCCGCCGTGATCGTGGCTCACGCAAGCCTGGCCAGGGCGGCCAGGGCGGCGTCGTAGTCGGGCTCGCTGGCGACTTCCTTGACCACCTGGGCGTATTGCACGACGCCCTTGGCATCGAGCACGAAGACGGCCCGGGCGAGGATCTTGAGTTCGTCGATCAGCACACCCCAGCGGGTGCCGAAGCTGCGGTCCATGTAGTCGCTGCCGTTCTTCATGGCCTTGATGTCCTCCGCGCCGCAGAAGCGGTTCATCGCGAACGGCAAATCAAGGCTCACGGTCAGGGCATTCACGCGGTCGCCCAGGGCGGCCAGTTTTTGGTTGAACGTCTTCGTCTGTACCTGGCAGACGGGCGTGTCGAGCGAGGGCACGACACTGATGACCGAAGGCTTCCCGAGCAGATCAGCCTTCGTGACGTGGGCCATGCCCCCGGCGCCGTACGCCGCGAGATCGAAATCAGGAGCCGGCATGCCGACCTTCAATTCCTCCCCGACGAGGGTGAGCGGATTGCCCTTGAACGTCACTGCTCCATGCCGGCCCATGAAAATCTCCTCGGAAGTGGGAATCGATCGCTCTGGCAGTATTGCCGGAAGGCACCGCTAGGCAACCCCGCCGCGGAGAAACTCCCGCGAAACAGGCTCTCGAAAGCCCCTCTCGGCGTTGGCCCGTTCCCGCGGGGAGGAATCCCGGGCCGGACCGCCGATCGGCGCACGGGCCGTCGGCGGCGTATTCTTGCGACATCAGCCATGCACACGATCGGGCGTCTCGGACAATTCATCGGCCTCGGCCTGCCGGCAGTGGCCGTCGTGCTGGAACTCAACCGGGCGATTTCGCTCGGCCAGATGCTGATGCTGCTGGTGTTTTCGGTGTGCGCCTTCTGGATCGGCCGCATCCTCGAGGGGTATGGCCGTTGATGCACCCGCTGATCTTCCGGCCGATCTACCGCCGCTACCTGTGGGGAGGCCGCCGGTTCGCCACGATGCTCGGCCGCGACCTGCCTGCGGGGAACGACTATGCCGAATCTTGGGAGTTGGTCGATCGCGAAGCCGACCAGAGCGTGGTGGCGGCCGGTCCGCTCACCGGCACGACGCTCGGCGACCTCGTGCGCGGCCGCGGAGAGGAGCTGCTCGGCCGCCATGCCCCGGCCCCCGCGTTTCCGCTGCTGGTGAAGCTGCTCGACGCGAGCCACGACCTCTCGGTGCAGGTGCATCCCGACGACGTGAGGGCTGCCCGGCTCACGCCTCCCGACCGCGGCAAGACGGAGGCCTGGTACGTGCTCGATGCCCGGCCTGGCAGCCGCATCTACGCGGGCCTGCGGCCCGGCGTGACGCGGGAAGCCTTGGCCGCGGCCCTGCCGACCGGCCGCTGCGGCGACCTGCTCCATTCCTTCGAGCCTCGGGTCGGTGACTGCGTGTTCATCCCCGCCGGCACCGTGCATGCCATCGGTGCGGGCCTGATGGTGGCCGAGATCCAGCAGTCGAGCGACGTCACGTACAGGCTTTTCGACTGGAATCGCGTCGGACCCGATGGCCGGCCGCGGGCCCTGCACGTCGAGGCCGGGCTCGAGGCCGTGACGCGATTCGAGCCGGTGATGCCCGTGCGACCGCAGCCCGGGGCGGACCCGGCCGTCAGTCGGCTGGTGGCGAACGATCACTTCGTGCTCGATTCCGTCGAGCCTGCAGGCGGGTGGCGGGTCGGGGGAGACGGCATCTGCCACGTGCTCGTCGTGGTCGCCGGCCGCGCCCGACTCGACCCGAAATGGGGCCTGCCCGACCTCGTGGAAGGAGCGTGCGTCCTCCTACCGGCGGCGATCGGCGAAGAGCGGATCGAGGCGGATGGAAAGGCCGGCATCGCGCCGAAACTGCTCCACGTACATCTCCCGTGACACGGAAGTTCCCGCATGACGACCCTGGAACAATGCGCATCGAGCGAGGTTTCCTCGCGATCGGGTGTCGATTGGTTCTCTCGCGCGGGCTCGGCATTGGGGCTGACGGCTGCGTGGATCTTCGGGTGCGGAGGCGA
>CAZONY010000100.1:3930-8260 GCA_964581215.1 uncultured Chitinophagaceae bacterium
GACGCCGTGCAGCACCAGCCGGGCACCTGTGGTCCTCACGCAGTCACTCGGCCACCGCGGCAGGGGGCTTTGCGGCCGCGGGGGGCCGCTCCCGCAGGCCGTACACTTTCTCCGCATTGCCACGGTAGATCTTGCGCCGCACCTCATCCGGCAGGTCGAGCTCCTCGAAGAAGGTGTAGTGCTGGTCGAGCTGCCGCGACCGCTTGCCAAACGACCACCAGCCCTCGTCGGTAGCCCAGAGGATCTTGTCCTGATTCCGGATGAGAAACTCCCTCGCGTAGGCTCGATCACGGTTGAGCACGTTGACGACGACGGCGCCGGACATGTCGGCGTAGAGATTCGGGTGCTCCCGGAGCTGGCGATCGCAGGTGCCGTTGTGGAGCTGCCGCCACCAGTAGGCATGGGCGACGAGGCGGCATTTCGGATACAAGCGCAGCACCCGGTCCACCCGGGCCATGCCCGGCTCAACCATGTTCTTGTTTTGGTCGATGTGGAACATGACCGGCAGGCCGACCCGCTCGCAGGCCTCGTAGAGCAGGAGGTTTTCCGGGGCGTCGAATGGCAGCCCTTCGCCGTAGTGCTCGCCGAAACCCACGGCCCCGTCCTCGATCTCGCGTTGCAGGATGGCCACCGCCTCATCCACGGTCTGCACTTCACCGGTCTTGATGACGCACATCCTGTCGATCCGGCCCGCGTATTTCGCGAAGTGCTCGAGCATCGCTCGTCGCTCCTCGTCGTTCTGGGGCCGCGACCCCTTGTGGGCGAGGGGACTGACGATGCAACGGGAGACGTTGCGATCCTCCATCCACTGGGCCACCGCCCGGAGGCCGGCGGGCTTCACAGACATCGCATGCACGTGGGGATCGATGAAGGCGATGTCGGCCGGCGGCCGGGCCGCCGAGTCGTTGCGGGCGGCCTGCAGCCGCAGCATCTCCTTCGCGTAGCGGTCTCCGAGCAGCAGAACGCTGCGGGCGTCGAAGTGAACGCCGTCAGGAGCCGTCAGGTCGTCGGCACCGACGACCGCCGCACCGTGCGTCGCCTCCGCGAGCCGGGCGATCTGGGCGTTCACCTCCCGTCCGTCTTGGATCTGCCCCGCCACGAAGGGCAGGCTCGTGTCTCCGAAATCGCTGCGAAGGTTTGCGACGAGCGACAGGAGTTTTTCGAGGTGGCCGTCGGCCGTTGCGCGATCCCCCTCGCCGTCGTGCCAGAGCACGCCCGCAAGCGTCCCGCTCGACAGGGCGGACCGCACTCGACGCCGCGCATCCCAGTAGCACTCCGACTTGCCGAGCCAGTCGTCGATTCGCGACTCATCGCGCGCATTGACGACGAGACCGATGGTGGCCTGCTCGTCATGCTCGAGCATCCGCTTCGCAAACGCATAGCCCGGCCCCAGGCCCCGCCGGGCGGCCTCCGTGTCGACCGTCGAATGTCGATTGAGCGGGTTCCTCGCGGGCCCCCACTCGTTCTTCTCGTCGAGGAGATAGCAACGGTCGATGACGCCGTCGGCCTCCCCCGGAATCTCGGCGCATCCGGCCATGTTGGGTCCGCCGATGAGCAGGTAAATCTGCAGGTTCCGCGGCGCTCCGCCGGGTGGGGCGGCATCCTGCCCAAATGCCCAGGGTGCCGTGGCCACGACTCCCCAGACCAGCGCGATCCTGCGCAGACATCGGACGCGGGGGCGGCCATCGGGATTCAACGCCGTTGCATTCATAGACAGGCTCTCCCCGTTATCCATTTTCGTAGACGGCGGCGGTCCACGATCTCCGGAGAGTTTACCCTCCTGCCACGACCAGGTCGTCGTCGCCTTCGATCAGCGGATTGAACGGCCGACTCGCCACGCTCATGAAGGACTCACCGTGGAAAGCCGCAGCACTCCCGGCAAGCCACAGCCCGCGGGCCGACGCGGGATCGCGCGTCGATTGGATCTGTCGCGCTCGCTGCTTGCCCAATGAGGGTGCCGGTAGCAGGGTATGGCACGGCGGCATCACTCACAGCGTAAAATGCAGCGTCGCAACGATAATTACCAGTTACGGCCTTCGGCTCATGATCTCTCTCGCTGTGCAGTTTCTCGTGCTTGCGACTGTCGTCGCGTGCGCTGGGGTCGTTCTTACGCGAGCGGCGGACGCGATCGCCCAGAGAACTGGTCTTGGCCGGCTGCTCGTTGGGAGCATCGCGCTTGCAGCGGCGACGTCCTTACCTGAACTCTCGGTCGATATCGCCGCCGTCCGAGCTGGCCATGCAGACCTCGCTGCGGGCGATCTCTTCGGCAGTAGCCTCATGAACCTTTTGATCCTCGCCGGGATTGACCTGTGCCGCCGCAACGGTCGGAAGATGCTGTCTCGGGAGGCGGCGTCGCATGCGCTCTCGGCGACACTAAGCATCGCACTGACGGCGCTGGCTGGCTGCGCCGTAGTTACCGCAGGCCGTGTCCCCACCACGGAACTGCTGCGAATAGGCGGCTGGTCCTGGGCGATTCTCATCGCCTATCTGCTGGGGGTGCGAATGCTCTTCATCGACCAGCGAATCTCGGCCCATGTTGCCACGGAGACCACCAAAGAGGGCACGATACGTGCGGGGCCACTACGGCAATCTCTTGTGTTCTTTACAGCCGCGGCAGGTGTACTGGTCGTCGCTGGGCCACGATTGGCAGAGGCAGCCGATGCGCTTTCAGACCGCACCGGCCTTGGCGGAACGTTCGTCGGCACCACACTGGTCGCGCTGACTACGTCGCTGCCGGAACTGGTCGCATCGCTGGCTGCGGTGAGGCTTGGGGCATTGGACCTCGCGATCGGGAATGCCCTTGGCAGCAATGCCTTCAACATGATCCTGTTTGTGCCCCTCGATGCGGTGCACTCGGGATCGTTCTTTCAAGCCTTGTCACCTTCCCATGCGGTGACGGCATTCGCCGTCGTGATTGCGACTTCAATCGCCGTGCTCGGCCAACTTTATCACGTAGAGCGACGGCTACCCTTGATCGAACCAGATGCGCTTCTCGTTATACTTGTGATCATCGGTGCACTGGGACTCGTGTTCCATCTTTCCTGACGCAGGCTGGGCAGGCGTCGTGGACTGAAGTGACATGCCGATGACCGCAGGGATATGATGTTGTCATCCACACATCGCTCATCTGGAGATCACGCGATGATCAAGCGTATTCTTGTTGGTCTCGGCACGAGCGCCACGGCCGAGAGCGTTACCCGGCATGCCATCGACATTGCGAAGCCTCGTTCGGCTGAACTTGTTGGCCTCGCCATTACTGATCCGCTGCGGCTGGAATGGACTGGGCCGCGTCCGATGGGCGTGGGGGTCACCACCGCTTCGGCTGAACTTGTGCGCCAGCGGCTCGAGAGAACTGCTGCGGACATTCAGGTGGCAGGAGAGTTATTCGCCAAGCGCTGCCGTGACGCCAGTGTGTCGCACAGGCTTACAGAAGAGACTGGCGATCCGTTTGAGATCGCAGCGGATCTCGTGCGTTACCACGACATGTGCGTGTTCGGACTGCGAGGCCTCTTCGAGCACGACGTCGTGCCGGAGCCGCGGGACGCTCTTGAGAGGCTTGTCTCCCAAGGCGTGCGACCGATCCTTGCCGTGGCCGAGCAGTACCAACCAATCCGTCGTGTACTTGTCGCCTATTCAGGGTCGCTCGAAAGTGCGAAGACCTTCAAACACTTCGTTCATTCCGGGCTTTACGCCGACGTGCCTGTACGAATCGTGCACTTTGGGGACGACGCCCAGGCCGCCGCTAGACGACTGGAAAAAGCCGCGGCCTTCTTCGAGGCGCATGACCGTGCCGTAGAGACCGACCACTCGGGTGGTCGTGCCGATCGTGACCTCCTTCCGTACGCGGAAGCGTGGAAAGCGGATCTTCTCGTGGCCGGTAATAGCGCCAAGAACCTGCTACTGCGGCGGGTGTTTGGCGAGACCGCTTTGAGGCTTCTTCGCGAAAGCCCTTTGACACTCTACCTCGCCCAGTAACCGGCCCCATATCAGCCCACCAGTAGCCCTCGGCGTCTGGCTCGACATGGCTTGCCCGGGTGACCTGGAGCTCCCCGATTTCCCGCAAGTCCAATGCCTCGTCGTAGATGCATCGGGCGACTCCATCCATGCCGATGATCAATTTGATCTCGGTGGTCATGCGGCACCTCCAGGGAGGGCCGCATCCAGCCCGCCCAGCTCCGGCGGTTGCTCCTCGTGATCCGCCCCGCTCGGCCGACGCTTGCTGATGTGCCATCGGCCGACCTATCTCCTTTGGCCGCTTTTTCTTTGCTATCAGCGGTCGTGATTAAGCGCTTGCGCTTGCGGCTCGAGCAGTTCGCCAAGATGCGTGAGG
>CAZONY010000101.1:0-5109 GCA_964581215.1 uncultured Chitinophagaceae bacterium
GCCCATGGCACGTTTGTTCGCCTGACCTGAAAGGATGTCGCATGGCCCGCAAGAAGATCGTCGCCGGCAACTGGAAGATGAACCTCGACCGCGGCAAGGCCCGCGACCTCGCGGCGGCCGTCGCGGCCCGTCGGGGGCAGGTGCCGCACGTGCAGCTCGTGCTCTGCCCGCCGGCCCTCTATGTGGATGGGGTCGGCGCGGCGCTGGGCGCGGCCGCAGGCGAGGTGGGCCTCGGAGCCCAGAACATGCACGATCAGGCGTCGGGAGCGTTCACCGGTGAACTCGCTCCGCCGATGCTCGTGGACATGGGCTGCCGCTACGTCATCCTCGGCCACTCCGAGCGGCGAACGCTCTTCGGCGAGACCGACGCCGCGGTGAGTGCCAAGACGAAGGCCGCGCTCGCCGCCGGCCTCGTGCCGATCGTCTGCGTGGGCGAGACGCTGGAGGAACGGGAGGCGGGCCGGACGCAGGCTGTCGTGACGACGCAGATTCGGGGATCGCTCGCCGGCCTGTCGGGGGATGATCTGAAGAAGGTCGTCGTCGCCTACGAGCCCGTCTGGGCGATCGGCACTGGCAAAGTGGCCACGCCCGAGCAGGCCCAGGAGGTGCACGCCCTGATCCGCTCGCTGCTGGCCGGCCTGGCCTCGCCCGAGGTCGCCGCCGCCGTGACCATCCAATACGGCGGCAGCGTGAAGCCCGACAACGCCGGCTCCCTAGCCTGCCAGCCCGACATCGACGGGGCCCTCGTGGGCGGGGCCAGCCTGAAGGCCGACGATTTTCTCGGGATCGCTGCCGCCTTCGAAAAGGAAGCCGGGTAGGCCGCCGGCGGCCGTTGCGATAGGCTACTCACTTCACGCCGGCAGTCGCCCGGCACCGCTCATCGGGAGTCATTCGGATCCATGGCTTTCTTCGTCCGCTTTCTGCTCGGTCTCGGCCTGTCGTTGACGGCGCTGTTCCTGATCCTGCTCGTGCTCATTCAGCGGGGCCGGGGCGGCGGCCTGGCCGGCGCCTTGGGGGGCATGGGCGGGCAAAGCGCCTTCGGCACGAAGGCAGGCGACATGTTCACGAAGATCACGGTGGGCGTGGCCGGCTTTTGGATCGTGCTGTGCATCCTCGCCACCAACGTGCTCGGCCGGCAACGCACGCTCTTCAGCAGCAACCTCGGCAGTGCGGCCCCGCAATCGGTGGCCCCGCTGACACCCGCCGAGAGCACGGTCCCGCCGGCTGACGATGGCGAAACACCGCCGGCAGAAGCTCCCGCCGGGTCTGCGGCCGAATCGCCGGCTGAACCCGCCGCCCCGGCCGAACCAGCCTCTCCCCAGTAGTTTGGGAACCGGTCGATGGCCTCGAGCATGACCGGGTGCGGCACGGCGGCGATCACCGACGGCCCCAGTGCCTGCCGCATCGAGCTGCGGACGGTCAACAACCGGTTCTTCAAGCTTTCGCTCCGCGCCCGCGAGGGCTTTGCGGCGCTCGAGCCGATGATCGAGGCCGCGATCCGCAAGCGGGTGCGGCGCGGCACCGTCCAGATGGCGGTCGACGTCTCCGGGCCGCTGGCCCCCGGTCTGCGGCGGATCGATCCGCGGCAGCTGGCGGCCTACCTCGATGATCTCGAGGACTTTTGCGCGACGCACGACCTGCCCGTGCCCCGCACCGCCGATGCCCTGCTCTCGCTGCCGGGGGTGGTGGTCGATGGCCAGCAGGCCGGCGGCGCGTCGTCCGACGCCTGGCCGCTGGTGGGCCGCTGCCTCGACGCGGCCCTCGACGCCCTCGACGGCATGCGGCGGACCGAGGGCGCAACGCTGGCGGCCGACATGCGGGCCGAGTGCGGGCGCATCCGCGGGCTGGCGGCCGGCATCCGCGACCGCGTGCCGGCCCTCGTGGCGGAGCATCATCGCCGGCTGCGGGAGCGGGTGACGCGGCTCCTGGAGACCCAGGGGGGTGCCGTGGGGGGGGGTGCCGTCGGACCGGCCGACCTGGCCCGCGAGGTGGCCCTCATCGCCGACCGCTCCGACATCGCCGAGGAGCTCGTGCGGCTGGAAAGCCACCTCGATCAGTTCGAGCGGCTGCTCGCCGAGGAGGCTCCCGGCCGGGCCCTCGATTTCCTCTCCCAGGAGCTGGCCCGCGAGGCCAACACGATCGCCTCCAAGTCGCCCGACGTGGCGATCGCGCACGCCGTCGTGGCCATCAAGACCGGGATCGAACGGCTCCGCGAGCAGGCGCAAAACATCGAATAGCGTCGCGGCGGCTTTTCAACCCGGTTTCCCGCAGGCTACAACATCGGGATGGCAGTCCAGCCGGGCCAGCTCGTCGTCATTTCCGGCCCTTCGGGGGTGGGCAAAACCACGCTCCTGCGCCGGCTGTTGGCCGAGCTGCCGCAGCTCATCCCCAGCGTGTCGGCCACCACGCGGCCCCCGCGGGCCGGGGAACGGGATGGCATCGACTACCACTTCCTCTCCCTGGAGGAGTTCGACCGCCGGAAGGCGCGCGGCGATTTTCTCGAATCCTGCCGGGTGTACGGCCGTCAGCACTGGTACGGCACGCTCGTGGACGAGGTCGCCCCCCGGCTGGCGGCCGGGGCGTGGGTCGTGCTGGAGATCGACGTGGAGGGTACACTCTCGATTCTCGCCCGGTATCCCCAGGCCGTGACCATCTTCGTCGAGCCCTCCCACCCCGATCAGCTCCTGCAGCGTCTGCAGGGACGGGGCACGGAGTCGCCGGAGGCGATGGCGCGCCGGCTGGAGGTGGCCCGTCGCGAACTGCTTCAGGCCCATCATTACCGCCACCGCGTCGTCAACGAAAACGTCGCTGAGGCGGTCGCCCACACCAAACACATCCTGCTCGACGCCGGCCTGCCGCCGGCAGCCCCGTCCATCCCGTCCCCGCCAACCCCTTCCGGAGCCCACGCATGATCGATGACCTGCGCGAAGAAGAGATCGTCAACAAGGTCGGTGGCCGCTTCAAGCTGTCAACGCTGATCCAGAAGCGGCTCGTCGCGCTCAATGCCGGCGGCCGTCCGCTCGTCGATATCGACAGCGACGACAAGATGCAGATCGTCATCGAGGAGATCAAGCAAGACAAGATCTTTCTCGACACGTCGATGAACCTGCAGATCACGGGCGCGTCGCCCGAAGCGGGCAGCCCGCTCGACTTCGACCCCACCATCCTGTGATTGCGGCCGCGGGGCGACCCCCGGCCCCCGCACCATGCTGAACGACCGCGAAATCGTCGTCGCTGTCAGCGGCGGCATTGCCGCCTACAAGGCCGCCGCGCTCACGAGCCAACTCGTGCAGCGGGGCGCGGGCGTAACGGCCGTACTCACGCGAAACGCCCGGCAGTTCGTCGGGCCGGCGACGTTCGCCGCCCTCACCGGCCGGGCCGTCGCGAGCCGGAGCTTCGATCCGGCAGCCTTTCCGCTGGGGGCCCACATCGAGTTGGCGGCGAAGGCCGAGCTCGTGGTCGTGGCCCCGGCGACGGCTGACGTGCTGGCGAAGGCCGCGCAGGGCCTGGCGGACGACCTGCTCACGACGCTCCTGCTCTGTGCCGAGTGCCCGGTCCTCTTCGCTCCGGCCATGAATGCGGCGATGTGGGCCAAGCCGGCCGTGCAGCGAAACGTGGCCCGGCTCGCGGCCGACGGGGCGACGATCATCGAGCCCGGCAGCGGCTGGCTGTCGTGTCGCCAGCGGGGGGCGGGGCGGATGGCGGAGCCCGACGAGATCGTGGCCGCCATCGAGCGGGCGCTCGCGAAACGGTAGCCGGCCGATGGCCCACATCCTCCTCACTGCCGGGCCCACGCGGGCATACATCGACGACGTCCGTTACCTGACGAATGCCTCCAGCGGCCGCATGGCCCGGGCGCTGGCCGCCTCCGCGCTGGCCCGCGGTCACCGCGTCACGATCGTGAGCGGTCCGGTGGCGGTGGCCTATCCGCGTCGGGCCCGGGTGATTCCCGTCGTTACGACGGCTGAGATGCTGGCCGAGTCGCTGGCGGTGCTGCCCGCTTGCGATGGCGTGATCGCCGCCGCCGCCCCGTGCGACTTCGAAACGGTGACGAAGATCGCCGGCAAGATTCCCCGCCAGGGCAGCGGCCTGACGATCCGGCTCGAGCCGACGCCCGACGTCATCGCCACGCTGGCCGCCCGCTCGAAGCGGGGGCGGGCGGCGGGCCCGGCCAAGTGGTTCGTGGCCTTCGCGCTCGAGCCGGGGGCCGACCGAAAGCGGGCCTGCGCGAAGGTGACGACCAAGCGGTGCGACCTGATCGTGGTCAACGACCTGGCCGCCCTGGAATCGGACGCCAATGCCGTGGATGTCTACGACGCCCGGCATGCCCACGTGGGCGCGAAGCGGGGCACGAAAAAATCGGTGGCCACTTGGCTCATCCGGCTGATCGAGGCGAAACTGATCGACTCCTGAGACCCCACGGGCCAAAGCCATGATTCGCGTTGCCATTCTCGGAGCCACCGGCTACACGGCGCTCGAGGCCATGAAGATCCTCCTCCGGCATCCGGAGGCGACGATCGTCGCCGCCACCAGTCGCCAGGAGGGCAACACGCCGGTGTCGAGCGTGCATCCGAGCCTGGTCGGTCGGCTCGACCTGCCGCTGGAGGACCTGCCGCCCGAGGAGGTGGGGCAACGGGCCGATTGCGTCTTCGGCTGCCTGCCGCACTGCGCGAGCGCGGAGATCCTGCCGCGGGTGCTCGCGGCGGGAGCCCGGGTGGTCGATTTCAGCGCCGATTACCGGCTCGACGACGCGGCCTCCTACCTGGAGTGGTACGGGCACGAGCACCCCGATCCGAGCCGCCTCGGCCAGGTCGTCTACGGCCTCCCCGAGCTCTTCCGCGACCGGATCAAAGACGCGCGGCTGGTGGCCAACCCCGGCTGCTATGCCACGTCGGCCATCCTGCCGCTCGCGCCCCTGGTGAAGGCCGGCGTCGTCGAACCGGACGACATCATCATCGACTCCAAGAGCGGCGTCAGCGGCGCGGGGCGGCAGCCCAAGCTGATGACCCACTTCCCCGAATGCAACGAGAGCATGTCGGCCTATAACGTGGGCCGCCACCGGCACACACCGGAGATGGAGGTGAACATCGGCGCGCAGGTCCTGTTCAC
>CAZONY010000101.1:5119-8185 GCA_964581215.1 uncultured Chitinophagaceae bacterium
GGCTGTTGTTGCCGCCGGCCCGGTACCATCCGGTCCGGCCGGGGGTGATCTTCACGCCCCAGCTGGCGCCGATGGATCGCGGCATCCTCTCCACGATCTACGTGAAGCCGCGGAAGACCATCGCCGAGGCCGATGTCATGAGCCTGCTGCGGGAGGCCTACGCCGGCGAGCGGTTCGTCCGCGTGGTGGATCACCTGCCCGGCACGAAAGACACGGTGGATACCAACTTCTGCGACGTCACGGCCCGCGTCGTCCGGGGCCGGGTGCTCCTGATCAGCTGCCTCGACAACCTGGTCAAGGGGGCCGCCGGGGCCGCCGTCCAGAATCTCAACGTCCTCTTCGGGCTGCCCGAAACCACCGGCTTGCTCTAACCCCAGGCACAGGCCCAGCGATGACAGACGCCCGCTCTCCACTTCCCTCCCCGCCTTCGCTGCCCGTCGCCCCTTCGCTGCCGCTCGGCTTCCGCCTCGCCGGCGTCCGAGCCGGCATCAAGCGCGACAAGACCCGCGAAGATGTCTCGCTCGTCGTCTCGGACCGGCCGGCGACGGCCGCGGGGGTCTACACGACGAATCTGGTCTACGCCGCGCCGGTGGAGTGGGATCGGTCGCTCACGCCCGGCACCGGCTTCCGGGCGGTGGCGATCAATTCGGGGAATGCCAATGCCTGCACCGGGCAGCGTGGCCTCGACGACGCCCGCGGCATGGCCGCCGCCGCCGGGGAGCTGATCGGGGCCGACGCGCGGGGCGTGCTCGTGCTCTCCACCGGCATCATCGGCGAATTCCTGCCGCTGGAGACGGTGCGGTCGGGGCTGCGGCAGGCCGCCGCCGCCCTCGGCACCGACGAGCCGTCGATCGTGACGGCGGCCCGCGGCATGATGCCCACCGACACGCGGCCGAACCTCTCCGGCGCCCGCTTCACGGCCGATGGCACGTCGTGCACGCTCTTCGGCATGGCGAAGGGGGCGGCGATGATCGGCCCGCGGCTGGCGACGATGCTGGGGGTCGTACTCACCGACGCGGCCGTCGATCCGGCGGATGCCCAGCGGCTTCTCCGGGAGGCGGCCGAGGAGACGTTCAACTGCGTGAGCGTGGACGGGCACACGAGCACCAACGACACGGTGCTCCTGCTGGCCAATGGTGCCGCGGGCGGGCCGCCCCTTTCCGGCACCGGGCTCGCCGCGTTCGCGGCAGCTCTGCATGGCTGCTGCGAGTCGTTGGCAAGGCAGATTGCCGACGACGGCGAGGGGGCCACGCACGTGCTGCGGATCGAGGTGCAGGGCTGCGCGAGCCGCGACGCGGCCCGGCAGATCGCGCGGACGATCGGCGACAGTCCGCTCGTGAAGACGGCCGTTCACGGCGCCGACCCCAACTGGGGGCGGATCGTGTCGGCGGCGGGCTATGCGGGCGTGCCGTTCGATCCGCAGAAGCTCGTGCTCCGCGTGAACGGCATGCTGCTGTTTCGCGACGGGGCCCCGGTGCCGTTCGACGCCGACGCGGTGTCGGCCTCGATCAAGGGGGCCCGCGAGACGCTCATCGAGGTCGATATCCAGTCGGGCCCGGGCCGAATCCGCTTCTATTCGAGCGACCTCACGGCCGAGTACGTGCATCTCAACGCCGACTACCACACCTGACGGCGTTGCTACCGTAGCCCCCCGTGAGGCAGGCTCGAGCCCGCCAGACCGGCCGCCTTCGCCGGCTGAAGCCGGCGCCTCAATCCGGCATGCCTTGACGCCGGAGCCGGAAAGATGTTTGCTTTGGGGAGGATGTTCCGCCCCGCCCCGCTGGCCGCCCCATGCTGATCGCCCCGCTCGATCCCGTTGCCGCCCTGTTTCCCGGTCCCGCCTGGCCGTCGTTTTCCGTCCTGCCGGGGCTGCCCGTCGGCGGCCGCCCGGTCGCCGAGGTGAGGTGCGCGGGGGATGCCGATGACGAAGACGAAGACCTCGGCGACGAGGAGGATTTGACGACGGCGGATCCGGTGGACGAAGAGGAATCGACCTTCGACGATTTCGATGACGAGTTCGACGACGATTTCGAGGAAGAGGAAAACGATCCCGACTGGGATCATCCCGACGACGCGGATTCGGATGAGCCGCCGCCCGGAAAGCAGCCCGGCAAGAAGAAGTGAGCCTCCGGTAAACCGCTTCGAGGAGTGAGCATGTCCGGCATCGATACGCCGCAGCCCGCGAAGCCCTCGAAGTGGTTCGGCCGGCTCAACCAGCTCGACTTCGACATCGACTTCTTCGAGAAACTCCTCACCCGCAACGGCGAGTCTTTGGAGGTGCTGCGGCTGCTGGCGGAGCTGGTCTCCAAGAAGGGACTCGTGCAGCGGGCGGTCGAGCTCGACTCCCGGATCGTGGATCTTTTGCCGGGCGACGTGCTGGCCCGCTACAATCTCGCCTGCTCGCTGGCCAGGGCCGGCCGACCGGACGAGGCGATCGACTCGCTCTCCAAGGCGATCCTGCTCGGATACGACGACCTTGCCCACATGGACGTCGATCCCGATCTCGATTCGCTGCGCGAACTTCCGGAGTTCCGTGCCCTCCTCGGCCGCGACTGACGCCGCGAAGAAGGAAGGGGCACGATGCTCGATCAGTACGACAAGATCCAGGAGGCCTGCGCGGTGATCTCCGCGCGGTGGAAGCGGGTTCCGGCCGTCGGCATCATCCTCGGGAGCGGGCTCGGCGGGGCGACGGCCGCGATCGTCGATCCGGTGACGATTCCCTACGAGGAGATCCCCCACTTCGCCCGATCGACCGCCCATGGCCACGCCGGCCAGCTCGTCTGCGGCATGCTCGAAGGCGTGCCCGTGGTGATTCTCGAAGGGCGGATGCACGCCTACGAGGGGTATCCGCTCGGCCAGATCACGTTTCCGGTGCGGGTCATCCGGCAGCTCGGTGCCCGGCTGCTGATCGTCACCAACGACGGCGACCTTTCCCTCGCGCTAACCCATCCCCGCTTCAAACTCGAAAAGGAATACGAGGGCGATATCGACAAGCCCTTCGACGCAGCCCATCTCCCCAAACTGCTCAAAGGCTTCCACATCGAAGGCGGTCGCGCCCGCATGGAA
>CAZONY010000102.1:0-8130 GCA_964581215.1 uncultured Chitinophagaceae bacterium
GCCGCCGCTCCGGCACCAGCAGGCGGTTCGCACGCCCGTCGCAGTCTCGTGAGCATGCGACTGGAAGTCGAGGACGCCCGCGTTCGGATCGCCGGCCCGTGGACGCCCGAGCCCTGGGAAAGCGACCCGATCGACATCCGGGCCGCGCTCGGCCCCGCCGCCCGAGGCCGGCACAGTGAATGGACGATCCAGCCGGTGCAGCTGCTCACGCACTCGCGGCTCGAGCCGAGTGTGGCCAGCAGCGTGCTCGCCTACATCGCCCCGGTGCTGGCCGAAGCCACGCGTACCGGCGGCGAATTCTCGCTGCGGCTCACCGGAGCCACGCTGCCGGTGGGCGATCCGGCCGCCGGCACACTCGCCGGCATCCTGTCGATGCACAGCGTCGATCTCGGTCCCGGCCCGCTGGCGATCAAGACGATCCAGGAACTGCCGCTGCAGTTGCCGCCGCCCCCGGTGGTGCGGTTTGCCGACGAGGCACACGTCGATTTTCGCCTCGGCGACCGCCGCATCTGGCACACGGGCCTCGAGTTCGGTGTGCCGCTCAAGCAGCCCGGGCTGCGGCTCGACGTGCATTCGAGCGGCTCGGTGGGGCTCGACGACGACTCGCTCGACCTGAAGCTCGAACTGCCGATTCCGGCCGCGTTGCCGCAGGATCGTCCGGTGATCGCCGCGTTGGCCGGCCGGAAGATCTCGATCGGCGTCGGCGGCACGCTCGACGAACCGAAGCTGCTCTTCGACGGCAGCATCCGGGAGACGGCCGGCGACGTGTTGGCCGAGGTGATCGAACGGCTGCGAAGACCGGAGGTGGCGCCGCAGCGTCCTGACGCCACCGTGGTGCCGCACGGCACGCCGCCGGTTGATGCCGAGGCCCGATCGACGTCGCCCGCCCCGGCGCCGGATGAACGACCGCAGGGCCGATCGCCGCTGGAGACGATCACGTCGAAACTACCGCCGGACCTGATCAAGGATCCGACCGCCGACGCCGTGATCGATCTCGTCGGCGGGGTTCTGGAGGAGGTGGCGAAGCGTCGTGCCGAACGGAAGGCCGCGGAGGCGGCCAATCCGGGCCAGGCACCGCCTCCTCGCGGCGGCTTCCGCAGGCGGCAGCCGCAGGAGTAGGGCGCGGGCAGATTCGCAGGCTGAAGTCTGCGCCACATGGGGAGACCAGACCAGGAGGCGAAGGGGGTCGGCAAACGCTCGCCGAGCATTGGGCGTAAGGCCCCGTGCAAACGAAAAGGCCGGGCCCCCGAGGGAGGCCCGGCCTCGTTTCAGGCCGAGAGACCGCCGTGCGTATCAGGGCCAACCTGGCACGACGGGCCGTCGATCAGGGCTCAGGTGGCAGCCGGGGCAGCCGGAGCGGCCTCGGTCGGAGCGCCCTCCGTGATCACGCCGGCGCCGGAGCAGTCGCCACCGGCGCAGCCACCGGCGGAACCGCACGAGCTGCAGCCGCTGTCGCACGCGCCGCAGCCGCTCTCGCAGGCGCCGCAGCCGCTGTCGCAGGCGCCGCACTCGACGGCAGCCTCACCGTGGCAACGATGACGACGGCCGTGGCAACGCTCGCGACGCTCGCGGCCGTGGCAACGCTCACGACCATGGCAGCGCTGGCGGCCATGGCAGCCGTGACCGGCGACGGCCGACGTGTCGGCACCCGAGAGAACGATCATGACCACCGCGAAGAACATCGCAGCGGCGATACCAAGGAAACGCTTCATGAGAACCTCCAAAAGGTGGAACCGAACGCACGAAGCGTTGCGGCGGCCGTCACCACGTGAAGCCAACCCGGGACGGCCACCGGATCGCAGCATCTGAACGATCTTCGGATCGCTCCAGCGAAATCACGGCCGGACGATCCATCCAACCGGCAGCGCTGCCCTGCGAGGGCTGCGGGCTGGTAAAGATTTCCGGCCGGGAAATCTAGGCAAGAAGCGTAACTCTTGCCGCCTGCGTGTCAAGAAAAGCAGGCAAACCAGGAAATATAGGCTGTCTCACTGCACCTGCGACGGCTGGGAATCAGGTCCGCGGGCCGTCCGCGCTGGCTGCGGCCCGGTCTGGCCGGGCGCCCCCGTGGCCGCCTGCGCGGCTGCGGCCTCCAGTCGCTTTTGCAGTTCGGCGGCCACCATTTCCTGCTTGGCCACCATGTCCTCGGGGTCCTCGAAGTTGAGCAGCAGCGGCGGCAGGTCGTCGAAAACCCGCATCGCCATGCCGACCACCCGCCAGCCCTCGGGATCCAGCCGCACCACCCAGACGACGTTGTCGGTCGTCGTGAACCCATCCGCATCGGTGTCGGTCCAGGTGGTGGCGACGTGCACGAGGTCATCGGAATCGCCGACGACTTCGCAGTCGCGGATCGAATAGGAAGCCGTCGCCGGCACCGGCGGCGCCACGGAGATCCCCATTTCAGACGTCTTGGCAGCCGCCACTTGGGTGAGCATGCCGCGGGCGGCGGCGTCGTCGCCCCGCTTCACCGCATCGAGAAAGGTGGCCACGGCCGCCTTTGCCGGCTCGATCGCCGTCGAAGACCGAGCCGCGGTCCCCCCGGAGCAGCCGACGAAGGGCAGCCCCGCCAACGCCAGGCATCCGGCCAGGAATGAGCCGGCCCACACCGACATCGCCGAAGACAGTTTCGCAGATCGTTGGGGAACGGGACCGGCATTCATGGTTGGCAACCTTTGCATTCGGGATGACCCGCCGGGTTCCAGGCCCGAACCGGATCGGCGGAGAAAGTGACGGGCCTGGAGGGCTCGGTCAAGCCGAAAAACAATCCCCGCCCAGGCCGCGTCGGCAAGGCCCGGTGGGCCCGCTTCGCCCCTCGGCAACGATGCCGTATCATCGCGATCATGAGCGCCGGCCTTTCCCGTTCCCCCCTCCTTGCCAGCGTCGCCCTGCTCGTGTCGCTGATGGTCGTCTCGGGAACTCCGACGATGGCCCGGGCACAGACGGGGGCGAGCCGTCGCGGTGGTCCCAAACTTCGGGCCCGCCCTCCCGCGAAGTGGGATTCGGCAACCGAGAGCCACTTCTTTGCCGACGCCTTCGCCGAACTCGACGCGGAGGGACCGCGGCCCGATTTCGCGCGCTTGACGAAGGGGACGGCTGACGCACCGGCCTCGTCCGGGGCGCAGTCCGAATCGCCCCTGGATCCGGGAGCCGGCTGGTCGGCCTTCATCTCGGCCGACACGCTCGTCGATGAGATCAAGCAGCAGAAGAAGTCGGTCGACGAGGCCGTGGCCAAGAAGTCGCAGTTCATGGGCGGGGGCTACCAGGATGCCCGCGATGCGCTCTCGTCGATCGCCGCCGCCTTCGGCGTCATCGCCGCCTATTCCGGCGAGGTCCGCTGGAAGAACCGGGCCGCCGTGGCCCGCGATGCGTTCGCCCGCGTGGCCGCCGACTGCACCAAGGGAGACGATGCGACGTTCGCCGCGGCCACGAAGGCTGCCGAGGACCTTCAGAAACTGCTCTCGGAAGGCGCGATCGAGGGGATCGCGGCGGCCGACGTGAAGTGGCATCGCATCGCCGCCCGGCCGCCGCTGATGAAACGCCTGGAACTGGCCGAGAGGGCGGCACGCGAGGCGACGGCCTCCCCGGCGGCCTTCGACAAGGCTGCGGAGCGATTTCTGCACGAGGCGGAACTCATCGCCATGATCGGCGAATTCGTGCAGCAACCCGACTTCGAGTTTTTCGACGACGACACCTACCGGGGCTACGCCACGGCGATGCGCGACGCGGCCGGCGCCGCCGTCGCCGCGGCCCGCAGGGGGGAATACGACTCTGCCCGCACCGCCATCGGCGCCGTCAGCAAGGCCTGCACGGACTGCCACGGCGAGTACCGCTGACGCGGCGCCCCTCAGCCGCCGAGATGCGGCAGCCGATCGAAACCGATCATCTCGGCCAGCCCGGCCTCCGCCATCTCGCGGCCGGTCACATAGCGGTGGGTCCGCACCCAGGCATCGATCGTGGCGGGCGCCACTCCGAACAGATCGGCCAACAGCACGTCCATGTCCTTCTCGAGGGCCGCGAAATGCCGCGACCACTCGGCGGCCTCCGTGATGCCGATGTGCTCCTCACTCTGCCACTTCATCGGATGGAAGAGGAACACGCTGTAGGGCGTCACCAGTCGCCGCACGCAGGCCGCGAAGGGCCACAGCGCCGCCGACGAGCACTCGCCGGTGACCACGCCCGTGGCCCGGATGCCGCGAACCTTCATGAGCGTGACGAGCGACATCCCGCAGTAGGGGCTGCCGCCGGGTGAATCGAAGTAGATCGTGCACTCCGCCCCCGGCTCGACGCCCAGCAGCCGATCGGTGAGATCCGCTTCGGCCTCCGTCAGATCGCCCACGAGAGCGATCTCGATCGGGCCGGAGCGTTCTTCGTCCTCATGTCGCCCGTCGTCTCGGGCCCTGTCGCGGCGTGCCATGAAATTCATCGTAGGAACAGGCTTCGCGACCGTCCACCGGCAGGCGTGAAGCGGCTATGCTACAGTCGTCGCGACCGTGGCCAGGTTGCGGCCTCTTTTCAGTTGCGGCCCCTCACACTCGTCGAAGGAACCCCGCCCATGCGTCGCCCGACCTCCTTGCATGCCCTCGCGGCGTTCGTGATTCTGTTCGCCGCTCCCGCCGCCCGCGGTCAGGCCGTCGCCGAACGGCCCGCCGCCTTCACGATCGCCGACGGCGGCTTCTCCCTGGCGGCGCCCGCCGACTGGAAACGAGTGCCGCCGAAGTCGCGGATCGTGGAGACGGAGTTTCAGACGCCGGGCGCGGGCGACGCGGCGGCCGGCCGCTTCACCGTGATGGGCGCCGGGGGCACCGTGGCGGCCAACATCGAGCGGTGGTACGGACAGTTCAGCCAGCCCGATGGATCCGCGACGAAGGACAAGGCCAGCACGAAGACGGTTTCGCTGGCCGGATGCACCGTGACGTTCGTCGACATCCCCGGCACCTTCAAGGACATGCCGGGGGGGCCGTTCGCCGGCGGCCAGGCCGTGGAGCGGCCCGACCACCGGATGCTGGCGGCGATCATCGAGACGCCGGCGGGGGGCAATTACTTCCTCAAGCTCACCGGCCCGGCGGCCACCGTGGCCGCCCACGCCGACGGATTCCGCAAGATGGTCGAAGGACTCGTCCCCGCGACGAAGTGACGGCATGAAGGTCCAGGAATTCCTCGAGCACCACGGCATCGCGGGCAACCCGTTCGCCGAGGAGGATGCGCAAAACGACACCGTCTTCAAGCGGACCTGCCTGGAATCGACCTACCACCCGGCCTGGGACAAGATCTTCGGCGACCCCGCCGAGCCGAGCACGTCGATCGTGTTCGGCGAAAAGGGCTCGGGGAAGACGGCGCTCAAGCTGCAGATGCAGCGGCAGTATGATCGGCACAATGCGGCCCATCCGGCGGCCCGCACGTTCGTCGTGCTCTACGACGACTTCAATCCATTCCTCGACCGGTTCGTGAGCCGGGTGGGCCCCGGCAAACCCGTCGAGAAATCCCTCGGGCAGTGGAAGCTCTGGGACCACATGGACGCGATCCTGTCGCTGGCCGTCTCGCAGCTGGCCGACGAGATCTGTGGCGACAGGCCGGCCTCCCACCTGCCCCCCTCGAAGGCCCGCGACATGGCGGTGCTGGCCGCCTGCTACGACCAATCGACTGCCGCGACGTTTCCGGCCCGGTGGCGGACGATCCGCAGCCGGGTCGGCTACCGGGCCTGGTTCGGCCTGTGGCCCCTGGCCCTCGGCCTCGCAGCCGCGCTCGCGCTGGCGGTGGCCCTGGGCCTCGGTATGGCGCGAGGCTCCACCGGCTGGGCCGGACACTGGTGGCCCTGGCTGGCGGTCGCCGCCGCCTGGGTGCCGTGGGCATGGAGGCGGGCCCGCAGTTGGTGGAAGGCCTGGCGGATCGTCCGCAGCATGCGCACGGGCAATCGCACGGTCGGCCAGCTCACCCGGGCACTGGCCCGGATGCCGGAGGTGGATCTCGCCGGCCAGCCGTTGCCCCTGTCCGCCCGCAGCGACGACCGCTACGAGCTGTTCGGCAAGCTCGAGGGCGTGCTCACCGCGCTGGGCTACACGGGGATGGTGGTGATCGTCGATCGGCTTGACGAGCCGCACCTCATCAACGGCTCGGCGGAGCGGATGCGGCAGGTGCTCTGGCCGATGCTCGACAACAAGTTTCTGAAGTCCACCGGCCTGGGCTTCAAGCTGCTCCTGCCAATCGAGCTCTATCGCTTCATCGAGCGGGAGGACGAGCCCTTCAACCAACGGGCCCGGCTCGACAAGCAAAACCTCGTCGCCTCGCTGGAGTGGTCCGGGGAAACGCTCTATGACATCGCCTCTCAGCGGGTGAAGGCGGCGAGCGTGGGCCAGCCGCCGGCCACGCTGGCCCAGCTCTTCGATCCGCAGGTCGATCAGCGGCGGCTGCTCGACGGCCTGCGGAGCGTCCGCGTGCCGCGACACCTCTTCAAGTTTCTCTACCGTCTGCTGGTCGCGCACTGTCACGCCCACACCAACGAGCAGCCGGTCTACACGATTCCGCTGGAGCGGTTCGACACGGTGCTGGCCGTCTATCGCCGCGACCAGGAGGCCTTCGACCGCGGCCTGGCGCCCAGATGACAGCCGAGCCGACTCCCGAGCCGACCGCCGAGATCCACTCGCTCGTGGTCGGCAGGCAGGCGATGGCCTGCCGGTTCGAGGTCGTGTTCAATGCCGGTGAGCACCCGGAAGACACGGCGGCCGGCCTCGCCGCCCTCGATGTGGTGGACGCCATCGAGGAGCGGATCAGCGTCTACCGCGACACGAGCGAACTCTCGAGGCTCAACGCCTCCGCCGCCGCCGAATGGCAGCCGGTGTCGGCCGACCTGTTCGCGCTCCTGGAGCAGGCGGTGGAGCTGCACGCCCGCACCGGCGGCGGTTTCGACATCGCCTCGGGCCGCCTGGTGCGCACCTGGGGCTTCCTCCAGCGGCGGGGCCGCACGCCCGCGCCCGACGAGCTCGCAGCAGCGCTCGCCGCATCCGGCACGCGGTGGCTCGAACTCGACCGCGACCGGCGCCGGGTGCGGTTCACATGCCCGGGCCTGGAGATCAATCCGGGGGCGATCGGCAAGGGCTGGGCGGTGGACCGCGCGATCGAGCAGCTGCTGGCGGCCGGCGTGTCCGGCGCGCTGGTGCATGGCGGCCAGAGCAGTGTGCGGGCGATCGGCCGGCAGGCCACGACTCGTGCGGGGGCGTTGCCCGGTTGGCCGGTCGGCATCCGACATCCGCTGCGGCCCAACGTGCGGCTGGCGACGGTGGCCCTCGCCAACCGGGCCCTCGGCACGAGCGGCTCCGGAACGCAGTTCTTCATCGACCGCGGCCGCAAGCTCGGCCACATTCTCGACCCCCGCACGGGGCTGCCCGCCGAAGGTGTGCTCGCGGCCACGGTGCTGGCGCCGACGGCGGCCGAGGCCGACGCCCTGGCCACGGCGGCCTACGTCCTCGGTCCCGGCGGCCTGGAGCGGATCGCCCCCGCCGGAAGCGACGTGGGCGTGATCCTCGTGCTGCCGGGAACGGGCGCGGAAATCGACGTCATCGTGCGGAATGTCGCCGCCGACGCGCTCACGATCGACGATCCGCGCGGCGTGAAGGTAGACTTTGCCTCCGCATGACGTCGCTCTCGCCGCCCTCCCGCTCCCCACGCCCGCGCTGACATGTTCGACTGGTTCGAGCGGGGTTCCTACCTCGGCATCATCCTGTTCCTCACGCTCACCGGCATCGGCCTGCCCGTGCCGGAGGAGGTGCCGATCGTGGCCGCCGGCGTGGCCAGCCGGGCAGCCGCCCTGAAGTGGTACTACGCCCTCCCCGCCTGCCTCGTGGGCGCCCTGCTCGGCGACAGCCTGATGTATGCGATCGGTCGGTTCTTCGGGGCGAAGATCCTCAAGGAGCATCCGTGGTGGTCGGGCTTCCTCACGCCGCAGCGGGAGAAGACGATCGAGGACCTGATCAAGAAACACGGCATCAAGGCCTTTTTCGCCGCCCGCTTCCTGGTCGGGCTCCGCAGCCCCTTCTATCTCACGGCCGGCATCCTGCGGGTGAAGTATCGCTGGTTCCTGCTGGCCGACTTCATCTGCGCCTCCGTCGTGATCGGGCTCTTCTTCGGGCTCTCCTACCT
>CAZONY010000103.1:0-8090 GCA_964581215.1 uncultured Chitinophagaceae bacterium
GGTCGCGTGGGCCGGCGTGCCACCGCCTGACAGGTCGTACGCCGCCCGGAAGCCGAACGCGGCCACCACCTTCCCGCTTCGGCAGTAGCCCGTGACACCCACGAAGTCGCCCTCGACCGGCTCCTGCACCTGCAGCTCACCGTCGGCGGGCAGCGCCGCCGCCACGGGGTCGATCTCGGCGGCCGAGCCGAGCTTGAACACCCCCTGCGATGCCGCGGTGCCCGAGAGCTTCACGAAGCAGGGGAACCCGATCCGCTCGCACGCCGCCTTCACTCCGGGAAGGTCGGTGAACACCGTGGCCGGCGTCCGGATGCCGAGCTGCCGACACAGCTCGACCGTGCGGTTGCGGCTGCGGACGAGCCTCGTCGCCTCGCCGCACCCGGTGACGAACCGCGGGGCGGAGGCCCGTGGTTCCGGCGGAAACAGCTCGTTGATGCGGGCGGCGATCAGGGCGTCGTCGTCGGAGATCGGGACGACGAGGTCGATCCCGTTGGCCTCGACGAGCCGGAAGATGGCCTCTGCGAGGCCGTCGAGCGTGCCGCGCCGGGGATAGCGGGCCACGCCGGCGACGAACCGGCTCTTGGCATGGAGCGACGGCGAATCGAGAGACAGCAGGTAGACCCGGTGCCCCCGCCTGCCGAACGACTGGATGCACGCAAGCGCCGACTGCCACGCCTCGCTCGTCACGAGCACGCTGAGAGGCTTCGGTGCGGTCATGTCGACACCGGTCAGCCAACCAGCGGCGCGACCGGGACGACGGTCACGTAGGAGCCGGTTGTCAGCGTGCCCGTGGTCCCGAAGGACCCGTTCACGAAGTTGCCGATCTGCTTGCCCGAGCCGAGCGGCTGAAACCAGCTGTTGGAGTTCAGATAGAAGAGCGAGCCGCCGACCGTGATGTCGGCGAGCACCTGCCCGCCGATCGTGATCCGCTGCAGGCTGCCAGTGAACTCAAGGTCGGCCACGAGATCCTGGAGCACGCGGATGTTGCCCTGGAAGTCGCCCTGCAGCTTGATCGAGTCGGTCTCAAACCGGCCGACGTAGAACCGGGCCGACGAGCCGGCGCCGCCGCCGAGGATCGTCACGCTGATGTCGCCCGGGGCCGCGTCGAACACGTCAACGTTGACGATGCCGTCGAGACGGCCGCCGACGAAGAAGTTCGGCGGGGCCGAGAGGGAGGTGAAATCCACCCGCCAGTCGCTGACCCGGCTGGCGACGACCCGCGAATTCTTCGCGACGTTGCCGGCGACGCCGAGCAGGAGCGCGTCCACGTTGACGGCGCCGTCGAAGTTGCCGGCCACGTTCACCGCGGCGTTACCGCCCGTGACGAGCGAGCTGCCCTTCTGCACCGAGCCGCCCACGTCGAGGAACACGTCTCCGGAGCCCCCCTGCACCGAACCCTGGAAGTTGCGGCCAATCGTGTATTCCTGTCGCTCGGCCTCCCGGCTCGCAAACCGCACGCCGCGGGCGTCGCGGGCGACGTCCACGACCATCAACCCCGGGCCACCCTCGAAATCGCCCGTTTCACGACCGACGACCTCGCTGTCGAGCAGACTGCCACCGACGTCGAGCAGCATGTCGGGACGGGCGCCGAAAGACCTATTGATACCGGCGAAGAACTTCGACTTCGAAACCGTGCCGCCCACGTCCGCCGAAACGTTGTAATACGCATCCACGAGCGACGACGTCATGGTGCCGGCGACGGCGAGCGATACCGCGTTTCCTTGACTCAAGAACTCCGACCGCGACACGCTGCCACCGACGTCGCCACTGATGTAGAAGTTGGCGATGAACCGGGAATTCACGACGTTGCCCGTGACGTCGAACTTCACGGCGCTCGAGCCCGCACTCAGCGTGGAATTCGAGATGTTCCCGCCGACGCCGACGGACACGCCATACGCGGAACTGAGGGTCGAGTTGGTGATCGAGCCGCCGACCGCCATGGAAATACCGCTACGGCTCGTGATCGTCGCGCCGGCCAGGTTGCCTCCGATGGTGGATGGCCTCAACTCGTAACAGGACAGACGGCCCGCGAAGTTCCGGCCGACATCGAGCGTCGCTCTTCCGATCGCGTTGATTTCCGCGCCGGCCTCGACGCTCTGCGCGTCGAGTTTTACGTCGCCGGCCGCGTTGATCCGGGCCGTGCCCTTCACCGCGCCGCCGACCGTGAGAGAGACGACGCCGTTGGTCGCGTTGAGCGTGCCGGCGAAGCCGCGGCGGGCGACCACACCATCGGTGTCCACCGGCGCGCTCGCGGTGCGGCCGTCCCACTTGGCCGCCTTCAGGACCGCCGACGGGGCGACATCCCCCTCGAAGAGCCACGTGCCGCGGGCTGGGCTCTGCAGGTTGACGGTGCCGGCGAATGGGCCGCGGAAGTCGACGCCGGCGTCGAACGGCCCCGCACCGCCGAGAATCTCGAGCTTCGAGTTGGCCCCGGTGTCGCCCGAATTGTTTATGAAAATGATGCTGTCGGCCGTCGCGCTCTCGATGAGCAGTCGGCCGTCGGCCGAGCCCTTGTTCTGTGCACCCAGGACCACAACCGCGTCGAGCTGCTCGCGGATCGCGATCGTGGAGTAGGGGCTAAAGCCCTTCGAGAGCAGGATGCCGAGGTTCTCTGAATCCCCGGTCACACGATCGACGAACAGCCCGCCCCCATTCGAGAAGTCTACGCCCACGAACGATTCGAGCGAATAATGCATGCTGTCGCTGATCGCGACCGACGGACCGCCGATGGCGTTGAAGCCCTCGGAGCCGATCGTGTTGATCCCGCGGATGACGCTGTCGGCCGTGACCCGGCCAAGATAGACGGTCTCGACGCCGTTCATCGGGCCGATCTCGCTGGTCGTGATCCCGCCGGCCGACTGGAGAAGCGCTGCCCCGACGGTGAGCTGGAAGTCGGGGCTCGCGCCCGTGATCGTGATCGAGGCGATGTCGTCGCCATTCTCGATCGGGTTGCCATTGCTGTTGCGAAACACGGCCGTGCCGGCCGAGCCCGTGATCGACACCACCACGAGGTCGCCCGAGAAGTCGGTAAAGCTGCCGACGGTGTCACCGCCGATCGAGAGCGTGTCGATCGCCAGCGCGATCCGCGACTCGAGCCGGTCGATCGCAAGGGGCTGGGAGCGTCGCGCGCGGCTGATGCGACGGGCGGTGGCGGGGCGGCGGCGGGCGAAAAGGGAGGCGACCATTACTGTTGCGACGGACGTCGCATTCCTTTATGTGAACCGTGGACGCAAGGACTCCAAGATCAGGAAACGCTACCCTCGGGATGCCCCGCCTGCAAACGACGGCCCGGCAAAAAAACCGGGTTTCAGGGGACCCGAACGGGGACGAACCGCCCCGCGAAGGCGGCTTTCATCGCCGCGAAAACGCTCGTCCAGTCGCCGGGCTGAGGCTGGCGGAAGAGCCGCATCCGGGGATACCACGGCGACGCATCACCGCGGTCAAGCCAACGGAAATCGGGGTTCGCCCCGATCGCCACCCACGCCGGCACGCCGAGAGCCCCAGCGAGATGCGGGATCGACGTGTCGCTCGTGATCACGAGATCGAGGTTCGCCATGACGGCCGCGGTGTCCATGAACGCCCCCGCCGATGCATCGACGTCCTGCCCGAGCTCGACAAGCGGAAAGACAGGCTGCGTCGCGGGATCGGCGAGGTTGTCGCGGCCCGAGCCCTTCTGGAGGCTCACGAGCGTCACATCGGGCAAGAGCGCAAGCGGCGCAAACGTGGCCAGCGGCACGGAGCGGAAGGGGTCTCGCTTGTATTTCGGATTGCCCTGCCAGGCGATGCCGATCTTCCGGCCCGGGTGCCGCGCGAGAAACTCCTTCCACGTCGCAATGAGCGCGGGATCGGCCGTTAGATACGGCCCGCCTTCGCCGAGCGCGTCGCCTTCGATCGCAAGCAGATGCGGCAGCGAGAGGAGCGAGGCCTGCATGTCGTGGGGAGGAAGCTGGTTCCCCCTCGCGACGAGCTGGTCAATCCACGGGCAACGCGAGAGCAGCGGCACGAGCGCGGGCTGGCACTCGACGACGAGGCGGCCAACCCGCTGCCTCGCCTGACGCGAAAAGCGGATGAACTGGAGCGTGTCGCCGAGGCCCTGCTCACACCAGAGCAGGAGCGTCTGCCCCGGCCTGGCCGACCCGTCCCAGCCGGGCTTCTCCCACACCCGCATCCCGGCCGCGGGCAGCTTCTTTCGCCACTCCCACTCGGCGAATCCCCGTCGCCAGTCGCCCCGCAGCATCCAGGCCTGCGAGCGGTTGAAGTGGGCCCAGGCGTGATTGGGGTCGATCGCGAGGGCCTTCTCGTAGCAGCCAAGGGCCTCGTCGGTGCGGCCGAGCACGGCCAGCGACGCGCCGAGCGAATTGTGGTATTCGGCGTCGGCAGGATTCGCGGCGATCGCGGCGTGAAACTCTCGAATCGCCTCCTCGTGCCGGTGCATCTCGGCGAGCACTGCGCCGCGGTTGTGCCGGGCATCGGCGTGATCGGGGTCGAGCCGGAGCGCCTCCTCGAAGCTCGCGAGCGCCTCCGTGGGCCGCCCGGTTTCCGAGAGCAGGATGCCGAGGTTGTTGTGGGCTGCCGCGAAGGTCGGGGCCATCGCGATCGCCTGCCGGTAGCTGGCCTCGCTCCCGGCGAGATCGCCCGTGTCCTTGAGCGCGACGCCGAGGTTGAGCCGGGCCCTCGGATCGTCGGGCTGATCAGCCACGGCCTTGCGGAAGAGCGCGACCGCCTCCTCGCGGCGGCCGGCCGCATGGGCTGCGATTCCCTCCGTCATGAACTTCGACTGCGGCCGCAGCGCGAGCCTGCCTGCGGCGGTGGCCCTGGCGGCGACTTCCGGCGGCTCCTCCGGCTCGGGCACGGGCCTGCCTTCGAGGGCATCCTGGAGCGGGCCGAGGTGCCGTTCATACCGCTTCCAGCGGGCGACCGACGAGCGGTAGAGCGGCTTTCGCACCTGCAGGTTGCTCGCCGTCTTCACCCGGCGGTCGAGCGTGTGGAACTCGAGGCAGCGGTCGGACCAGTCGAGCCCCGCATGGTCGAGCATCCGGCGGGTCTGCCCCTCGGCGTCGTCCACGACCGCCTCGTACGGCACGTCGAGGATCCGCCCGGGAAACAGCTCGTGCCAGTAGGCCATGAGCCGGTCCTTGAGCCGGTGGACGAGCCCGAGATCGCCGAGGTCGTTGGTGAAGTTGAGGGCGGCGCCGGTGAAGTTGTGGAAGAGACAGGAGACGCAGGTGTCGCGGGCGTCGCGGAGCGTGTGAATGATCCGTGCCCGCGGAAAGAGGGCCGCGATGAGGCCGATGTGAAGGAAGTTGATCGTCGTCTTGTCGACGATCCGCGCGGGCCAGCCAGCCGGGATCTCCCCGTCGGCCCGCGCCCGCGCGGCCGACTCGCGGTAGCGGGCCAGGATGCGTTCGGCGGCAGCCGCGAGCGAGGCCGGACGCGCGCAGAGCACCGCCCGGGGATAGGCTGAAGGGTCGTCGGCGGCTGGCGAGGATCTGCTCGACGAGCGTCGTGCCGCTGCGGGGCATGCCGACGACGAAGAGCGGCTGCTCGGTGTCGAGGCGGTTTGTATCGAGGCCGCTCGTGCCCATCCCGGCGAGCGCGTCGCGGGCCAATGTCTCTGTCTCTTGAAATGTCTCTTGAATCGCCTCGACGAGCCGCGTGTGGGCCTCACGAAAGAAGCCGAGGCCCGCGCGGCGGTCGATCGCCCGCTTGAGCCGGCCGCTCTCGATCGCGTGCTCGATCGCCCGGTCGTGCTCCCCCTCGCGGTCAAGCGCGGCGGCGGCGGCCATGTGGAGCAATTGGCGGGGCTCGGCCGCGAGATCGTTTCGCGAGAGCAGCGCCTGGATCTTCCCGATCGCCTCCTCGCCGAGCCTGTGGTCGGTGACGGTCGCCAGCGAGTAGATCGCGGGAAAATTCTGCGGGTCGCGTTCGAGCACCGCGAGGAACTTCGCGATCCCCTCCGCCGCGCGGCCGGTGGCGACGAAGTTGTTGCCGAGGTTGTGGATCGCCGGGAGGTAGCCAGGGGAGAGGGCCAGCGCCGCCTCGAGATGCGGCGTCGCCTCCTCGTCGCGGTCGAGAGCCTTGAGGGCGAGGGCGAGATTGTTGAGCGCCTCCGGCGACCGGGGCGCGAGCCGCACCGCCTTCTCCAGAAGCGGCAAGGCCTCGTCGGGGCGGCCCGTGGCCACGAGCAAGTCCCCCAGGTTCACGAGCGCCCCCGCATCCTCGGGCGATCGGGCCAGCGCCCGCCGCAGCAGGGGCTCCCCCTCCGCCTGTCGGCCCAACTGCTTGAGGAGCACGGCACAGTTATTGAGCAGATCGACGTGGTCTGCCGCGATCGCGAGCCCAGCGCTCATCACCCGCTCCGCCTCGGCGAGCCGGCCGAGGCCCATGAGCACGAGGCCCAGGCTGTTGGCCGCATCAGGCGAGCCGGGCGCCGCGGCGACCGACCGGCGCAGCACCTCTTCGGCCTCGGTGAGCCGGCCAAGATCCTTGAGCACAAGGCCGAGGTTGTGGAGCGTGGCCGCAGCGGCGGGGTCGAGCCGGGCGGGCGTCTCGAGCGGCGCGACGGCCTCGACGAGCCGGCCAGCCTGCGCCCGCATCACGCCCAGTCGCCGCAAGGCCTGGGCGTCGTGCGGGTCGGCGACGCAGGCCGCCACGAGTGCCGCCTCGGCCGCGGTGGGATCCCCGGTCTCGGCGAGCAGCGTGGCGAGGTTCCGCGTCGCCACGGCGTAGCCGGGCGCGAGCCGCACCGCCTCGCGGAGTTCGCGGATCGCCTCCTCGCGCCGGCCGAGCGATCGCAACGCCAATGCCAGGTTCGACCGGTAGGAGGCGTCGGCGGGCGCAAGCCGCACGGCCTCGCCGATGAGCCGGACGGCGTCGTCGTGCCGCCGCTCCTGCTGGGCGATCACGCCGAGCAGCTGCAACGCATCGGCCCGGGCCGGGTCGGCCTGAAGAATCCGCTCGTAGATGGCCCGCGCCTCATCGGTCCGGCCGGATTGATGCAGCCTGATCGCGTGCTCGATATGGTCCCGCATGGGGCCGATTCTACGTCCCCTTCAGGGCGTTCGCACGCCGCGGAGCTTCAGCGTGCCATGAAGCGATGCACCATCGTGTGACGGTATCTGCCGTCGGGGTCGAGCCGCGGCGACGGCCACTCCGGATGGTGGACCGAGTCGGGGTGGAGCTGTGTCTCGAGGCAGACTCCGGCATGCTTGCCATACAGCGTGCCCTCCTTGCCGCGAACCGTCCCGTCGAGGTAGTTGCCGGTGTAGACCTGCACACCCGGCTGGTCGGAGAGGATCTCGAGCGTGCGACCACTGCCCGGATCCCGCAGCACGGCGATGCTCCGCAGGGCGCCGTCCGGCTTCCAGCCTCGGACCAGAAAATCGTGGTCGATGCCGCCTGGATTCGTGCCGTCGGCGGCGGGAGGCAGGGCGTCGATCGCCGCGCCGAGGGTAGCCGCCGGCTGCCGCTCGCGCCGCAGATCGAACGGCGTGCCGCCCACCGGCCGCTCTTCGCCGGTCGGAATGCTGCCGGCGTCCACCGGCAGGTAGCGGTCGGCATGGACGGCGAGTTCGTGGCCGCGGATCGTCCCCGACTTGTGCCCGGCGAGGTTCCAGTAGGAGTGGTGAACCATGTTCACGACGGTGGGGGCGTCGGTGGTGGCGGTCATCTCGACCCACAACTCCCCGTCGGGAGAGAGCGTGTACGTCACCCGGGCCACGAGCCGGCCCGGATAGCCCTCGTCGCCGTCGGGTGAGACGAGTTCGAAATCCACGGCGGGCCCGCGACCGGAGAGCCGCGGCGTCGCCTTCCAGAGCTGCTTGTCGAAGCCCACCACGCCGCCGTGCAGGTGGTTCGGCCCGTTGTTCTTCTGCAGCGTGAAGGCTTTGCCGTCGAGATCGAACGCGCCGCCGGCGATACGGTTCGCCACGCGGCCGCAGATGGATCCGAAGTAGGGTGTGCCGGCCAGATAGCCCGCAAGATCGTCGCACCCCAGAACCACGTCCACCGGCACGCCGTCGCTCCCCGGCACGAACATCCGAGTCAGGATCGCGCCATAGTCGGTGATCTCGGCCCGCCAGCCACCGGGC
>CAZONY010000104.1:0-8025 GCA_964581215.1 uncultured Chitinophagaceae bacterium
CTTCGCCCCGCAGCGCCGGCAGGAAGGAGCGGCCATCGACATCCGGGATGGCGGGCAGCCCGAGGGCGTCGAGGAACGTGGGCGTGAAGTCCAGCGTGCTGACCATGTGGTCGCGATCGACCGTGCCGGGTTTCGTCACGCCCGGCCAGCGCACGATGAGCGTGCCGCGTGAACTCGCCTCGTAGCTGTTCGACTTTCCAAATGGGAACGACATGCCGTGGTCGCCGCCGTAGAACACCACGACCGTGGAGTCGGCCACGCCCTCCTCGTCGAGCACGGCGAGCACCGCGCCCAGGGCGTCGTCGAGCCGACGGACGTTCGTGTAGTAGCCCGCCAGTTCGCGCCGCACGTCCGGCAGGTCCTCCAGGAAGCCGGGCACGGCGGTGATCTCCTCGAGCCCCACCCGCCGGCTCGGCGGCTCCCCCTCGGCGAGGTCGTCGGGCCCCTTCATGCCGATGAACGGCCGGTGCGGGTCGTAGCAGTTCACGTTGTGGAAGAACGGCTTGCCCTGCGACTTGGCCAGGCGGATGAAGGCCCGCGTCGCCTCGGCGAGCCGCGACGGATGGCGGCTCATCGTGTCGTCTCCCACGTCGCAGCAGAACTGTTCCGCCGGCTGCATGTGCCGGCCCTTGCCGAACCGGGAGATCAGGTAGCCGGCGTCGCGGAGCTGCTGGTTCAGCGTGCGGACGCCGGGTCGCACCGGGAAGAATCCCAGCGACCCGCTGCGGTGCGGATAGAGTCCGCAGAGCATCGTCTGTCGCACCGGCTGGCAGACCGCCACGGTGGAGTAGGCCCGGGCAAACCGCAGGCCCTGGGCGGCCAGCCGATCGACATGCGGCGTGAGGTCCGCGATCGGCCCGCCACAGACGGCGGGGGAATCGTGGTTCATGTCGTCGGCCGTGAAAAACAGCACGTTTTGGCCGCCGGCCGCGGGCGGGCAGAGCAGGAAGACGAGCCCGGCCAAAACCGCAGGATAGATCGCGTGCATGGCAAAGATCCTGGCGAGCAACGGACGCGGGGCGTGATCCTCGCCCTACCAGTGGAAGTCCACCGCCTGCATGCATCGATCCAGTTCCGCGCGGAGCCGCGTGGCCAGCGGCCCGTCGGCGGGCAGGCTCTGGAGTTCGTACGGGTCAGCCCTCAGGTCGTACACCTCCGTCCACTCAGGATGCTTCGGGTAGACGATGAGCTTGGCGTCGGCCGTGCGCACACCGTGGCAGGTGGGCGTGTCGCCGAGTTCCTTGCGGTAATAGGCGAGAAACGAGGTCCGCCAGTCGGCGGGCCGCTGGCCGGAAGCGGGGCCCTTCCAGCTCGTACCGTGCATGCCGGGATGGGCAGGCAGCCCGGCCAGGTCGAGGTAGGTGGGAGCGAGGTCGATGTTGAGGACGAGATCGTCGTTGACCGCGCCCTTGGGAAAGAGCCGCGGGTAGCGGACGATCATCGGGATGCGGATGCCCTCCTCATACAACGCCCGCTTGTCGCCGAGCCCACGCTCGCCCAGGAAGAACCCGTTGTCGCTGGAATAGACGACCACGGTGTCGTCGGCCAGGCCGAGATCGTCGAGCGTGTCGAGGAGGCGGCCGAGGTTGTCATCGACGCCCTTGACGTGCCGCAGGTAGTCGAGGTGCACGGCGTTGGCCGAGAGACCGCGTTCGCGGCCGGCGTCGGCCTCGGTGAGCGGCGGATGATAGACGGCGGCGATCTCGCAGTTGGGCGTGGGACGGCTGGTCTTTCCCTCGTAGAGGTCGCGGAGCCGCGGCGGCAGGTTCGTCCCTCCGCGGCGGTTGTGTGGGCTCTTGAAACCGACGACGAGCGAAAACGGCTGGTCTTTGTTTCCCTTCATCCATTCGATGGCCAGGTCGGTGCTGACGTCATCCACCCAGCCCTCGGTGGGCGTCATCGCGCCGTTGATCTCGAAGGGACAGTTCTGATAGCCGCCCTGGCCGATGAAGCTCGCCGAGTGGTCGAATCCGGGCCGCGGCCCCGTCTGGTCGCCCATGTGCCACTTCCCGAAGTAGGCCGTGCGGTAGCCGGCGTCGCGCAGCAACGTGGCATGGGTCACGGCGTCGGCGGGAAACGGCGTGTTGTTGTCCATGATGCCGTTCACATGCGTGTATTGGCCGGTCAGGAATCCGGCCCGCCCGGGGGAGCAGATCGAGTGGGTGATGAAGGCGTTGCGAAACCGCACGCCGCCGGATGCGAGCCGATCCATGGCGGGGGTCTCGAACCACGGGTAGCGGGCCCGCTCCCCCTGCTCCCGCTGGACGACGCCGATGGCGTCCCAGCGGTGGTCGTCGGCGATCACGAAGATGAAATTCGGCTTCCGCTCGGCCGCCCAAACATCGGCATCGGCGAGAGAGGCGATCGCGAGGAGTGCCGCGGCGGCATGGAGCAGGCGTGTGATCATCGGGTCGTCGATCTCCGTGAAACGGCAGATGTGCCTTCAGGGCGTTGCGGCCCCGGCCCGGGCCCGGGTGATCAGGAAATCGACCAGCTCCTGACAGTGGAAGAAGCCTTCCCAAAAACTGTGCCCCTGCTTCTCCGCGATGATCAGGTTCACGAGCGATCCCTTGCCGGTGGACTCGTACCGCTGCTTGAGAGCAGCGGAATTGGGGCCGAGGGGCACCACGGCGTCGTCGTCGCCGTGGATGATGCAGACGGGGATGTCCGCCTGCGCGGCCGCGTCGATCCGCTCGATGGGGCAGAGCTCGCCGACCCGGGCCAGAAGCTCCTCGGGGGTGAGGCCATAGGCCGGGGCCGCTTTCTCGACGCCGGGATACGTCCTCCAATCATAGACGGGATAGATGCCGCCGATGCCGGCCGTCCATTCGGGATGTGCGATGGCCCACGAGCTGGCCCAGAGGCCGCCGCGGCTGCGGCCCAGAACCGCCGGCTTCCGAGCGTAGCCACGCCGCACCATCTCGGCATGCAACGCCTCCGCCGCCTTGACGGATGCCGGGCTGCCGTAGGCCTCGCCGACATCGATGCCGGCCACCGCCACGCCGGCCTTCGTGAACTGCTCATGCATCCACTGCTCGGCCTTGTCGGGATACGACGGGAGCGTCGGCCCGTAGAGGATCCAGGGCTTGGCAGCGAGCTTCGGCTCGGCGACGTCGGCCGGCGTGAAGAGAAATGCCGTGCGGCCTTCCACCGCGAACACCTCGCCCGCAACGACGAGATTCTTTTGCGGTGCGGCGGCGGGCGCCGGCTCCTGGGCCCCTGCGGGGGCGAGGAGCCCAACGATCGACCAGAGCGCGGAGAACATGAGCAGGTTCGAGGGCCGCATGATTGAAGAGTGTATGGTGGACGTTCATGTTCAACAAACACGCCCTCAGAGGGATGATTCCGCGATCTCGCTGCGGCCAGGTCGGTCGAGTGGCTTTGCTCGTGGCGTGGGCATTCTTGGCCCGGGCGGTCAACGGCGATGACCGGACGATCCCGGTGGAGTTCGGCGGCCGCTATCCGCACTTGGCGGTGAGCAACGCACAGGGGGAGTGCGGGATCGGCGCGGTCGTGCCCTGGGCCGGCAGGCTCTGGTTTGTCACGTACGCCCCACACGCGCCCCTGGGGAGCGACGACGGGCTGTATGAAGTCGATGATGCTCTCGGAATCACGCGGCGATCCGAGAGCGTCGGCGGCACGCCGGCCTCCCGACTCGTCCACCGGGAGACGAATCAGCTCGTGATCGGACCGTATGTGATCGACGCCGCGGGCCATGTCCAGGCCGTGCCTCCGCGGATGATGGAAGGCCGGCTCACGGCCGCGGCCCGCCACCTCGCCGATCCAGACAGAAAAGCGTACGTCTACGACATGGAGGGGTTGCTATATGAACTCGATCTCGGGTCTCGAGAGGCGACACGGCTCTTTGCCCGCGCCGTGCCCGGCTGGCACGGCAAGGGTGCCTACTCCGGACAGGGCGTGCTCGTCGTCGCCAACAACGGCGAACATCCCGCCTCCAGCGCGGGGAAGTTCGAGCCCTTTGCCTACGCGGTGCCCAACACCCGGGCCACCAGGCACGAAGCCGGTGCGCTTGCCGAGTGGGATGGACGACACTGGCGGCTCGTCCGCCGTCGGCAGTTCACCGACGTCACGGGGCCGGGCGGCATCCACGGCCCACCCACGAACGACGCTCCGCTGTGGGCCATCGGATGGGATGAAAAGAGCGTTTTGTTGATGACGCGGAGCGCTGCCGACGCGGCAGCCGGTCGCGATCCGTGGCATGCCTTTCGGCTGCCGATCGCCTGTGCGAGCTACACCGGAGACCACGGCTGGCATACGGAGTGGCCGCGAATCCGCGAGGTCGTGCCCGCCACGGCCGGCCAGCCAGCCAAGTACATCCTTACGATGCACGGCGGCTGGTACGAACTTCCGGCGACGTTCTCCGCCGAAAAGCCATTCGGCCTCCGACCGCTCTGCTCCCATTTGAAGATGACGGGGGACGTCGCTCCCTGGAAGATCGGCGACCGTGAACTGGTCGTGTTTGGCTGCGACGATGCCGCCAAGTCCGGCTTCCTGACGGCGCTCCAGAACTCCCGCAACGACCTGACCGGCCGCTCCAACTCGAACCTCTGGTTCACGACATGGCAGGGGCTGCGAGCGCTTGGCCGGCCCAGCGGCTCGGCCTTCCTCTGGCGTTCCGAACCCGTCAAGGCCCACGAGCCGAGCGACCCGCTCCTGCTGGCCGGCGGCCCAGGGGGATACGACAGTCGCGTCGTGTTTCTGACTCACACTGCCGAGGAGCCGGTGGCGTTCACGCTCTCGGCCGGGGGTGGCGCCCGCTGGCGGGACGTGGTCACGCTCACCGTGCCTCCTCGGCGCGCGGTCTTTCATGTGCTTGCCACCGACGTGACGGGCGACTGGGTTCGCATCACGACGGATCGTGACGTTCCGGAGGTCTCGGCGGTCTTTCGCTACGGCAGCCGCGGCGGGATGGTAGCCGACCCTGGGCTCTTCGCGTCGCTGGCGGATGCCGACTCGGATGAGCCATGGACCGCGGCGATCGTGCGGAGTGCCGCCGGCGCGGACCTGCCGCTCGAGCTGCTGGCAGTTCCCACGCAGGATGACAGGGCCGGTGAGTGTCGCGCCTGGCGAATCGGTCTCGACGCCGGTCGCATCGGCCCGCCCGTGCCCCTCGCCAACGACGATCCCGCGGCCGTGTTTCTGCGCGACACAGCCGCGCCTTCATCGCCCGACATCGTTTTCGATGCCAGCAGCGTGATCTACACGGAAGGAGAGCGGGTCTTTCGGTTGCCCAAGCCGCTCGACCCTGCCATTGCCGCCGCCTACGAAAAACCCTTCCCGAGCGGCTGGCCGCGCGGCCTCCGGGAGGTCGTGACGGAGCGCAGCCTCCTCAATGCCGCAGGGACGTTCTACGTCGTGCCGCGGAACACCAGCGGAGGCGCCGCCAAGATGCAGCCGGTGGCGAGCCATGGCAAGCGGATCACCGACTTCTGCTCGTGGCGCGGGCTGCTCGTGATGGCCGGTGTCCGGCAAGCGGCTGGGGACGACCCACGCGTGATCGGAAGGCATGGCGGTGGGGCGGCGGCCGAGGCAGGTTTCGGTGCGCCCGCCGTGTGGGTGGGCGACATCGACGACCTCTGGAAGCTTCCCAAGCCGACCGGGCGAGGTGGTCCATGGCGCGACACGGCCGTGCAGTGGGGAAGCGTGAGCGACCCCTACCTGATGGCCGGATACGATGAGAAGCGACTGGAGGTCTCGCACGACGCAGCCACCCCGCTTGCGCTAGACGTCGAGGTCGATCCGACGGGAGACGGACAATGGCTTCCTGTCGCGACGCTTGAGGTACCCGCCGGTGCTACACTGCGGCACGAGTTCCCCAACGGATTCTCCGCCCACTGGATCCGCTTCCGGGCCCATGCGGCCTGCCGCGTGAGTGCCACGCTCATCTACGAATGAGGTGTTCGATGCGACAGGCCGTCGCCGTGTTGACGATGTTCACGCTCGCCCGGCTGCTCGTGGCCGCGGCGCCGGCCGCCGAGCCGGCGGCCACGGCCGACGTGGTGGTTTACGGCGGCACGAGCGCCGCGATCATGGCGGCCGTGCAGGCCAAGGCGATGGGCAAGAGCGTGGTCATCGTCTCGCCCGACACGCACCTGGGCGGCCTCTCCAGCGGCGGGCTCGGCTGGACCGACAGTGGCAAGAAGGAAGTCATCGGCGGCCTGGCGCGGGAGTTTTACCGTCGGCTCAAGCATCACTACGACCGCCCCGAAGCCTGGGTGCAGCAGAGGCCGGAGCAGTATGAGCAGTATCGGCGTGACGCCGACGCGATCTGGGTGTTCGAGCCGAAGGTGGCCGAGGCGACCTTCGACGCCTGGGTGAGGGAGCAGGGAATCCCGGTCGTGCGCGACGCCTGGCTGGATCGGGAGCGGGGCGTGGCCAAGGAGGGTGAGCGGATCGTGTCGATCACCACGCTCGACGGCCGCACGTTCGCCGGAGCGATGTTTATCGACGCCACCTACGAGGGCGACCTCATGGCGGCGGCGGGCGTCTCCTTCGCCACGGGCCGCGAGGCCAACGCCACCTACGGCGAGACGCTCAACGGCGTGCAGACGAAGCGGGCGAAGTCGCACCAGTTCACCCGCGCGATCTCCCCCTATGTCGTGCCCGACGATCCATCCTCGGGGTTGCTGCCCCGCATCCACGACGGCCCGCCGGGCGAGGAGGGGCAGGGCGACCACCGCATCCAGGCCTACAACTTTCGCATGTGCCTGACCGACGTGCCCTCCAACCGCGTGCCGTTTCCCAAGCCGGTCGGGTATGACCCGCTCCAGTACGAACTGCTGCTCCGCGACCTCCAGGCCGGGTCGCGACACGTCTTCGGAAAATTCGATCCCGCCCCCAACGGCAAGACCGACACCAACAACAACGGGTCTTTTTCCACCGACAACATCGGGATGAACTACGACTATCCCGAAGCCTCCTACGAGCGGCGGCGGGAGATCATCGCGGAGCACGCCGCCTACCAGCAGGGCTATTTCTGGTTCCTGGCGAACGATCCGCGGGTTCCCGAGGACGTGCGGACGAGGATGGCCGGGTGGGGCCTCGCCAGGGATGAGTTCGTGGACAATGGCCACTGGCCGCACCAGATCTACGTGCGGGAGGCCCGCCGCATGGTGGGCGACTTCGTGATCACCGAGCCGCACCTGCGGCGCCAGAAGCCCACGCCCGATCCCGTCGGCATGGGCGCCTACAACATGGACTCGCACAACGTGCAGCGGTACGTGGCCCGCGACGAGAGTGGCCGGGCCTATGCCCGGAACGAGGGCGATATCCAGGTGTCGCCGGGCGGGCCCTATCCGATCAGCTACCGGGCGATCGTGCCCCGCGTCGGGGAGTGCGAAAATCTGCTCGTGCCCGTCGCGGTGTCGGCCAGTCACATCGCCTACGGCAGCATCCGCATGGAGCCGGTGTTCATGATCCTCGGGCAGTCGGCGGCGACGGCGGCCGCGCTGGCGATCGACGCCCGCCTGCCGGTCCAGCGGGTGCCCTACGAGGCCCTGCGAGAACGGCTCCTGGCCGACGGGCAGGTGCTCGCCTTCGGCTCGCAGTAGGCCAACGCGAGTGTCCTGAACTGGACGTTCGTAGGCAAACGCTTGCGACGCGATCAAGGATCGTAGCGGCTCGTCGCCACCGGCCGGATGGGCTGGCCGCGACTCGCGGAGGCGATGAGCATGCTGCCCGCAAAGATGCTCGGCATCAACCGCGGCACGCTCCGACCGGGCGCCGTGGCCGACATCACGCTCGTCGATCCGAACCTCTCGTGGCGGGTGGACGTGAACACGTTCCGCTCGAAGAGCGTGAACTCGCCGTTCAACGGCTGGACGCTTCAGGGCAGGGCGGTGGCCACGATCGTGGGGGGCTGCGTGAAGTGCCGGCTCGGCTGAATGACGCTCATCATCGACGGCTACAACCTCCGCCATCCGTCGGGGTGTTCGGTCCGACGCGCGGGACCCCACGGCGGGGGCGAGTTCCTCGACCGCTTTCATGGCTCTTTCACGTAGTCGT
>CAZONY010000105.1:0-8022 GCA_964581215.1 uncultured Chitinophagaceae bacterium
ATTGCTCGAACAGCTCGAGGCCGACATGATGCAGGCCGCGGCCGAACTCGACTTTGAGCGTGCGGCCGTGATCCGTGACCAGATCGCGGCGGTCCGCGAGGGCAAGCCCCGCGGTGGCCGTACCCGCCGGGGACAGGGGCAGGGGGGAGGCCGCATCCCCCGGCCGAGATCGATCTGAGCGATCGACCAGGAACAGCACCATGCCAGAGCCACAGCCGCCTTCGCCGTCGTTTCCGGCCCCGCCGGCCGACCCCGACGTGGAGGCTCTCCTGCATGACCCGGCCATGCTGTGGGAGGCGGTGCTGCGGACGAGCGGCGAGTTCGTCGTGCTGGTCGACCGCGCGGGAATCATCCGCTTCTGCAACCGGGTGGAAGACGGATTCAGTCTCGACGACGTCGTGGGCCACAGCCTCGTGCGGTTCACGGTGCCGGAGTCGTCGGCGGCGCTCGCCGAGACGCTGCGGGAGGTGCTCGCCGACGGCGTGATGCGGTCGCTCGAGACCACCGTGCGTCGTCTCGACGGCGGGCTGAGTTACTTTGCGCTCCGGGTCGCCCCGCTCCATCGTCACGGCCGCCCGGTGGCGGCACTGGTTTGCTGCGAGAACATCCGCCCGCTCAAGGACACCGAGCACGCCCTCACGCACGAGCGCAACGTGCTACGGAGACTGCTCGAGATCCAGGAGCGCGAGCGACAGTTGGTCTCCTATGAGATCCATGACGGCCTCGCCCAATACCTGGCGGGCGCGATGATGCACCTCCAGGCGGCCGAGCACGCCCGGGGCCCCTTGGCCGACAGCCGCGACCTGAAGGAGGGCCTGCGGCTCCTCCGAGAAGCGGTGGAGGAATCGCGCCGGCTGGTCAGCGGTCTACGGCCTCCCGCGCTCGACGAATTGGGGATCGTCGATGCCATCGAGGCGCTGCTGGCGGATGCCCGTTTCGACGTGCCGCAGGTCGCCTTTTCCCACGATCTTCCCCACGAGCGGCTCGCCCCCCATCTCGAGACGGCCATCTTTCGTATCGTCCAGGAATCAATCTCCAACGTCCGCCGGCATGCGTCGGCAGGCACCGTCGAAGTCCGCGTCGAACGCTGGGTCGAGGGAGCCGGACAGCGGATTCACCTCGTCATTCGTGATGACGGCGCCGGCTTCGACCCGTCCCTCGTTCCCGAGGATCGGTTCGGGCTGGAGGGCATCCGGCAGCGGGCCAGCCTGCTCGGTGGCGATGCCGTCATCCGGTCGGCGCCGGGGCAGGGCACCCGAGTCGAGGTCACGCTCCCTTTTTTGCCGGTGGCGGAACAACCGTAGTCCCGAGCCAGCCGTTCACTGCTGCAGCTGGTCGAGCGGCCGTGTCTCGTCGGCATCATAGGCCGGGGGCGTGCGGAGCACGGCCCGCCGGGGTGCGTCGAGCGGCGCCAGTTGATCACGCCATGACAGCGACGGCAGCCTGTCGAGCGGCCGAGTCGCGACCCGAACCTCGATGCGCTCGTCGCCACCGCCGCGATACGTGCCCTTGTTCGGCGGCACGTCGGAGAAGTCGCGTCCGACGGCCGCTTTCACGAAGCGGCTGTCGATGGGACATCCGTTGGTGGGATCGAATCCGATCCAGCCGGCGTCGGGCAGCCAGACCTCGCACCAGGCATGGCTCTGCGACTCCTCGTCGGGTCGGTGGACGTAGCCGCTCACGTAGCGGGCCGGCACGCCGTGCGAACGCAGGATCGCGATCATGAGATGGGTGAAATCCTGGCACACGCCCTTGCCGTGCGCGAGAAGATGATCGATCGGAGAGGTGGCGTCGGTCACATGGCGGGCGTACTCGAACCGCCCCCGGATGTATTCGGCCACCTGGCACACCCACATCCCCACCCGGGCGCGAGGCTGCGGTCGCAACGCCTCGAGATGGGGCGAAAGCAGCGGCGTGTCGCGAACCGGGCCGCGGAGCGGAAGGGCGTCGAGGGTATGGAGCGGAAACCGCTCCTCGTCCATCGGAAACACCACCTGGCTGCTCATCGGATTCGCGCCCTGATCCTCCGTCTCGACGATGCTCGCGGCCAGAATGCGCACATCGGGGCGTGGTTCGAGGAGATTGAAGTGGTGCACGCGGTTGCCGAAACCATCGACGAAGGTGCCGATCGTGGTCGGCTGGCTGATCGAGATTTCGAACGAGTGGCACCGCTGCGTCGCATCGCTGACGGGCTGCATGCGAAGTTCGCACTGCCATTCCCGCACCGGCTCCGAGTAGACCATCAGCGTCTCGTGCTGCACTTCCAGGATCATCGGCGGCATCCTCCGCGGGGTTCAAAGCAGGGCGTACTGCTGCTGGAGCAGGTGTCCGATCGTGCCGCAGCGGACCAGTGCATCGCCCAGAAAGCGGTGCAGCGCCGCATCGTCGAAGGCGTCGCAATCGAGATAGGTCAATTCGCTGACGAGGCTGCCCACGGCCCGCATGGAGTCGCTGTCGCAGCGGCCCGGGAGCCGGCCGCTGATCTCGGTGAGCGAATCCCGCACCCGCTCCAGGCAGAACCGGGCCGAGTGGGGAAAATCCGGATTCACGAGCAGGAATTCCACCACCCGATCCGGCTCGACCCGGCTGATGTAAAGACGCTGGTACGCCTCGTAGGCTCGGCACTGCTTCAAAACCGCCCCCCAATGCAGGCTCCTGACCGGCAGATCGGCGCCGCCGCCGACTTCGAGCAGGCCGTACTTGGAGTCGAGCACGCGCAGCACCTTGTCGGCCCGCTCCAGATAGGTGCCCAGCTGGATGAAATGCCAGCCCTCGTCGTGACTCATCGTCGCGTCGCACACGCCGTGACACAGCAGCACGCCCACCTGGGCCTCGTCGCAGAATTCATGGGGCGACTCGCCCACACGGGCCTGAAACGACGCATCGGAAAGCCGCCAATGGAGCTTGTTGAGTTCCCGCCACATCTGCGGACTGATCGAACCGCGGATGCTGCGGGCGTTGTTGCGGGCCCGGTTCACGCAGGACATCACGCTCCCGGGATTGGCCGGATCGAGGAGCAGCCAGCGCTGCACTGCGGCGACGGGCATGTCGCCGTCGGACGGCTGCGGCGGCGGCTGCCGCAACATCGAGAGCAGGGCGTTCCACTCGAGTTCGACGGGATTGGAGAGCACGCCGTGCAGGTCGAGATCGAGATTGAAGGTCACGTCGACCGCACGCGCAAGGCATGCCGAACGCTCCAGGTAACGGCCCGTCCAAAACAGCGCGTCGGCGACCCGGCTGAGCATGCTGGCCTCACTTTCTGTCGGCGTCGGCGAGAACCCACGTGTCTTTGCTGCCACCCCCCTGCGAACTGTTCACGACGAGGCTTCCCTTCGGCAGGGCCACGCGGGTGAGACCGCCCGGCGTGACGACCACCCGCTCACCGCACAGCACGAACGGCCGTAGATCGACGTGTCGCCCCTCGAGGCGGCCGTCCACGAAGGTGGGGTGCGTCGAGAGCTGAATCGTCGGCTGGGCGATGAAATCGCGGGGATTGGCCCGGATCGCGTCCCGAAACTCCTCGCGCTGGTCGGCCGTCGAGGCTGGGCCGACGAGCATGCCATAGCCGCCCGACTCGTTCACCCGCTTGACGACCAGTGTCTCGAGATTGGAGAGCACGTGGCTCATCTGCGCGGGAATCTCGGGGCGAAACGTCTCCACGTTGGGCAGCAGCGGATCCTGCTTCAGGTAGTACCGGATCATGTCGGGGACGAAGGGATAGATTCCCTTGTCGTCGGCGATGCCCGTGCCGATGCTGTTGGCCAGCGCCACGTTACCCGCCCGGTAGGCGTTCACGAGACCGGGCACGCCGAGCGCGCTATCGGGCCGGAACGTCAGCGGGTCGAGAAAATCGTCGTCGATCCTCCGATAGATCACGTCGACCCGCTGGAGGCCGCGGGTCGTCCGCATGAACACGCGGTTGGCATCGACCAGCAGATCGCGCCCCTCGACCAGCTCGATCCCCATGCGCTGGGCGAGAAAACTGTGCTCGAAGTAGGCCGAGTTGTACATTCCCGGACTGAGCAGAACCGCGGTCGGCGTGCCGGCCGATTCCGGGGCGATGTACTGCAGCACGTCGAGGAGGGAGGCCGGGTAGTCGTCGTTGGGCAGCACGTCATAGTCGTTGAACAGTGCCGGAAAAACCCGCTTGAGAACCTGACGATTCTGGAGCATGTAGCTCACGCCCGAGGGCGTGCGGCCGTTATCCTCCAGCACGAGATACTCCCCGTCACTTCCCCGGATCAGGTCGGTGCCGCAGATGTGGATGTAGATCTTTCGCGGCACGTCCACGCCGACGAACTCGCGGCGAAACGAACTCCCCTGGAGCACGAGCCGCGGCGGCAGGACGCGGTCGCGGAGAATGTGCTGCTCGTGATACACGTCCCAGAGGAACAGGTTGAGGGCGGTGATCCGCTGCACCAGCCCCTCCTCGATCCGCCGCCACTCGTCAGCAGGGATGATCCGGGGCACGGGATCCATCGGCCACACCCGCTCGATTCCCTCCTCGGCCCGGTAGACCGTGAAGCCGACGCCATCCTGCCGCATCGAGAGATCGGTCATCGCCTTCCGGCGGCGAAACTCGTCGGGCGTCGTCTGGCGGAGCAACCCGAAGAGCCCCTGGTAGTGGGGCCTGGGACGGAGATCGCGGCCGCACATCTCGTCGAAAGCCGCTCCGAGGTCATAGGCAGCCAGCAGGCTCGCCGAGACGTCCTGGCCGGGGCTGGCGGGAGCGCGCCCCTGGTGGCTCACCGCTTCATGTCCTGCCGTCGGATTCATGGCCTGCTCGGGAAAAGGGCACTGCATGCCTGCGCGGCATGCACCGGCGCGCGGGACCGACCGAGCCGTTCCGCATTCCTTGACGGCACGGGCGGTTTCGGTACCCTGCGAACACGATACCCAAACCTTGCCTGCAAATGCCGCGCCGGTCTCACTGATCTGATCGGAAATCGCAATGACCTACTGCCTCGGGATCCGCACGCACCAGGGACTCGTACTCGCGTCGGACTCGAGGACCAACGCCGGCATCGACCAGGTCGACATCTGCTGCAAGATGCACAACTTCGTGGTCCCCGGCGAGCGGATGTTCACGCTCCTGTCCAGCGGGAGCCTCTCGCTCACGCAATCCATCATTACGCGGATCACGCAGGAATTCCGCAGTGGTGGCGGCCTGAGCGCCGCGGCGAACTTGTACGACGCCGCCCGCTGCATCGGCCGGCACGTGAGGGAAGTGACGGCGCTGGATCGCCCGTTCATGGAGCGGGACAACATCGCCTTCGCGGTGAATTTCATCCTCGGCGGGCAGATCGGCGGCGAGGAGCCGCAGCTGTACATGGTGTACGCGCAGGGAAACCCGCTACGCTGCACCCGGTCGTCCCCGTTCCTGCAGATCGGCGAGAGCAAGTACGGCCGGCCCATCCTCGATCGCGGCATCCGCTTCGCCGAGACCACCCTGGAGCAGGCGGTAAAGTACGCCATCATCTCGCTCGATTCGACGATGCGGTCGAACGTCGCCGTCGGCCCCCCGATCGACCTGCTCGTCTATGCCGACGGCGACCTGCGGGTGCGACGGTACCGTCGGTTCGGCGTTCCGGATGCCGAACTGGGCGAGATCCGCTCGTGCTGGGAGCGCGAACTGCGGCGGGCGATGGTATCGATGCCCGAAGTCACGTTTGCGGAAGACCCGCCCGACGCCGACCTCGGGATCACGTGCTTCGTCGACCCGCCGCCGAAATCCTGACGTCGCTCAAGCGGCCTTCCTGACCGCATCGACCGCGACATCGAGCGATCGCCCGAGGCGACGGCGTCCGCCGGATTTCGCGCCAGCCATGGAAGCCGCTCCAGCCAGCGAAGTGGTCTCGAGCACGGCCGTGCTTTTCGCTTCGCCGAGTCGCTCGCGGAGCGAGTGCGCCAGAGCCGGCCCAAGATCCTCGCCGCGGGTGCGGGTGCCGACATCCTCAACCGCGTCGGCGAGCCCGAGCACCACGGCCTGTCGAACCCCCTCGCGCAGCCAGTCGAAAAAACCCATGATCGATTCCCTGTGAGCGTTTCGCCGCTTCCCGGACGTCTGCCGTGAGGCTGAAAGCGGCTGTACGAAAGGTATCGGCGCGGTCCGCCGCCGATTGCAGAAACCGCTGACGGGCGCCGCTTCGGGGTTTCTGGGCGGACTGTTCCGCCTGCGGCGCCGGTTACTCGATCCGACGGGTGAGACAGATCAGGCAGATGTCGTCGCTGCGGATTTGCCCCGCGGAATGACGCTCCACATCCACGAGAATCCGCCGCCCCATCTCCTCGGCAGTCTGTGCCGGTTCGGCAAGCGCTGCCACCAGCCGGTCGGTGCCGTAGCAGCGGTGCTCGTGATCCATCGCCTCGCTGATGCCGTCGGTGAGCAGCAGGAGCGTTTCGCCCGGTCGTAAGACATCGCTGCAGCTGGCGTAGACGTGGCCGACGTCCACCCCGAGCGGGAGGCCCACTTCGTCGGCGGCCACCGTCCGCACCTCACCATCGACACTGCGAATCATGCCGGGCGGGTGCCCCGCATTCACGACCGTCACCCGGCCGGAAGCCGGATCGAGCACGACGACGATCATCGTGGCAAAACGGTCATCCCACCCGGTCCGCAGAAAGGCGTCGTTGATCCGGCCCACGGCCTTCGCCGTGTCGGGCTCGCTCACCAGGCAATAGCGCACGTCGGCGGAGAGGCTGGCCATCATGAGCGCCGCCGACACGCCCTTTCCACAGACATCCGCCAGCACGACGCCGACGGCCCCGTCGGCCAGCGGCACGTAGGCGAAGAAGTCTCCCCCCACCTGCTGTGCCGGCTCGTAGAAGTCGAATATCTCGTAGCCCGCGATGACGGGCGGCGCTGTCGGCAGGAGGCCCTGCTGCACGCGCTGGGCCAGTTCGAGGTCGCGTTTCAACTGCTCCTGCCCGATCCGCTCGTCGTGGGAGAGGGCTTGCTCGATCGCCTGGGCGGCGTCACCGGCGACGCCCGCCAGCACTTCCAGATCCGCCTGATCGAACCGGCTGCGGGGATCCCGGGAATCGACGTGCACGACGCCGAGAACGTCCCCCTCGCCACGGATGACCGGCACGCACATCACGGACCGGATCTGGCAATCGATGATGCTGTGGCTGGCGTCGAACCGGCTGTCGCTGACCGCGTCTGCCGACAGGATGGCCCGCTTCGTTTTCACGACGTTGTCCAGCAGCGACATGCTCAGCCGGAGCGGGCCCGACTCCGGCGCCCCCTTGATCCTGCTGGCCCGGAGGACGAGCCGCTTCGACTTGGGGTCGGTCAGCAGCACGAAACCCCGCTCCGCTTGCGGAAAGATGCCGAAGAGACCGTCGAGCATCCTGGGCAGCACCTCTTCGATCGACAAGGAGGACCCGAGAGCCCGATGCAGGCCCACCACCGCCCGCAACTGGGCCTCGGATCGCAGCCCGGATGACGCATCCCCGGACAGAACCTGCATATCGACCTGCGACACGATATGGGAGTCGTGCAGTTCCGCCTCCGCGGCGGCCGAGAGGAAATCGGTCTTCGGGCCTGTTGCATACAGCGCCGCGGCCGATTCAGCCGCAATCTGATACCGCATGGCATGGTCACAGATCGAAAACTCGTCGCCATCCGCGAGCAGACAACGGCCCGCCAGGCGACTGCCGTTATGAGACGTGCCGTTGCGACTGCCCAGGTCTTCGAGAATGGCGGTTTCGCCATCGAGAATGATCGCGGCATGCTGCCGACTCACCGCCGACGCATCGACGACGACGTCGCAGCCGGGATGGCGACCGATGACCGTGCGCCCCGCATGCAGCGTGATCCGCTCGCCCGCCCGCGAGCCCGAGAGAAACACGAGTTCGGCCACGGCAGCGATGCCTCCGCAGGACACGATTCACAATGCAGCGTACGACGGGGGATGCGATTGCCCCGTCGAGAATCCCAAGGTACCTTACGGGGGAGTTGACCATTGGGGAATGGTGTAACGGTAGCACGACTGGCTCTGAACCAGTTAGTCTAGGTTC
>CAZONY010000106.1:0-7971 GCA_964581215.1 uncultured Chitinophagaceae bacterium
AGGTGCTCCTGCCGCTGCTGATCGTGATCCCGGGCATCGTGGCCGCGGTCCTCTACCCCGGCCTGCCCGACAAGGATCTCGCCTTCCCCACGCTCGTCAAGAACCTGCTGCCGGCGGGTTTGAGCGGGATCGTGATGGCGGGCCTGGCCAGCGGCATGCTGTCGCACGTGAGTTCGGTGCTCAATTCGTGCAGCACCGTCTTTACGATGGACCTCTACAAGCCGCTCGTCCCCGGGCCGAAGGACGACGAGCACCTCGTCCGGGTGGGGCGGTGGAGCGGATTCGTGATCCTCGCGATCGCCACGCTCCTGGCGATCTGGTTCACCCGCCACGAGCTCGGCATCTTCCTCCTCATCCAGAACATCGGCGCCTGGGTCGCGGCCCCGATTTCGGCGGTGTTTCTCGCGGGCGTGCTCTGGCCGCGGGCCACGGCGGCGGCGGCCACGGCGGTGCTCTGGCTCGGCTTCCCCTACACCTGGTTCGTGGAGAACGTGCTCTTCAAGCAGGTGGTGGCGCTCGAGCCCTTCGACAACTGGCTCAACCGCACGTTCGTGGTCTGGGTGTCGGCGCTCGCCGCGATGGTGGTGATCTCGCTCGTCACCGCGCCCCCGCGCCCGGAGCAGCTCGCGGGCATCATCTGGTCGCCCTCGATGGCCGCCCTGCCCGAGGCCGAGCGCCGCACCCACGGCGGGCTCCGCAGCCTCTTCCTCTGGTGGGCGGTGTTCGTGGGGCTCATGCTCGCGCTCTACGCCTTCATGTTCTGGTTCCAGTTCGCCGGCCCCGCGAAGGGGCTCTGACCGCCCCCCGTCCCCTGCCCTCCGCCCTCCGAGACGCCCCATGCCCGCACCGATCGCCGGAATCCTCACGCCCCACATGGTGCCGCTCGACGACCGCGGCGGGATCGACGAGCGCGAGCTGCGCCGCCACGTGAGCTGGCTCGTGGAGCGGGGCGTGCACGGCCTCTACCCCAACGGCTCGACGGGCGAGTTTCTCCGCTTCACGGCCGAGGAGCGGCGGCGGATCGTGGAGATCGTCTGCGACGAGGCGGCAGGGCGGGTGCCGGTGGTGGCGGGGGCCGCCGAGGCGAACGTCGCCGAGACGCTCCGGGCCTGCGAGCACTGCCTCGCGTGCGGCGCCCGCGCGGTGGCGGTGGTGTCGCCCTTCTATTACCGGCTGCCCGCGGAGAGCGTGCACGCCTACTTCCGCGAGATCGCCCGTCACGCTCCGATCGACGTCACGCTCTACAATATTCCCGCGCTCGCCTCGCCGATCGACGTGGCCACGGTCCGCAGCCTCGCGGAGGAGTTTCCACGGGTGGTGGGGATCAAGGATTCGAGCGGCGACGTGTCGCACATGCTCCGCCTGATCGCGGCGGTGCGGCCGATCCGGCCCGACTTCGCCTTCCTCACCGGCTGGGAGGCGGCCCTCGTGCCGATGCTCCTGGCCGGCTGCGACGGCGGCACCCACGCCACGAGCGGCGTGGCCCCCGAGCTCACCCGCCGTGTCTACGACGCCGCCCGCGCCGGGAAGATCGAGGAGGCGTTCGCGCTCCAGCGGGTGCTCACGTCGCTCTTCGACATCCTCATCGGCGGGGCCGACTTCCCGGAGGGATTTCGCGCGGGCCTCGAGGTCCGCGGCTTCCGCATGGGGGCCTCGCGTCAGCCCGCGTCCGACGCCCAACGGGCCGACCGCAGCCGCCTCGCGAACCGCATCCGCGATTTTCTCCACGCCGAAGGGATCGAGACTCCATGAAGATCACATCCGCCGCGATCCTCGCCGCGCTCGTCGCCACGTCCGCCCTCGCCGACGCCCCCCGCACCGGTCTCGATCTCACGGGTCCCTGGCGGTTCGTCGCCGACCCGCAAGGCCAGGGCGAGGCGCAGGGCTTCATGACGGCAACGCACGATGCCGGTAGGTGGCAGGAGGTGACGGTGCCCTGCGGATTCGGCCAGTGCGTGACGGAGACGGAGAAGTATCGCGGTGCGGGCTGGTATCGGAAGGAGTTCGAGGCCCCGGCGGCATGGCAGGGGCGGCGGGTCTGCCTCGTGTTCGAGGGCGTGAACAACACCGCGACGGTGTGGCTCAACGGCCGCGAGGTGGGGCGATCGGACTGTGCATGTCTTCCCTTCCGGATCGACGTCACGTCGGCCCTGCGGCCCGGGGCCGCGAATCTGCTCGTCGTGCGGGCCGACAACCGGCCGTCGCCGACGGGCATCCCCTACGAGGGCGGCTGGTTTCACGACGGCGGCATCCTGCGCGAGGTCTCGGTCGAAACCACCGCCATGATCCACGTGGACGACCTCGCCGTGGAGGCGGCACCCGACCGCGACGCGCGGATCACCGCCCGCGTCACGAACGGCCTGCCCGCCGCCGCCCGCGCGGAAGTCCGCGTGGAGATCGCGGAGGCTGCGCGGGGGACGGTCGTGGGCTCCGCCTCCGAGTCCGTCGAGCTGGGAGCCGCCGCCGCGGACGTGGCGCTCGCGGTGGCCGTGCCCGACGCCGTCGCCTGGTCGCCGGAGAATCCGCGGCTCTACGTGGCGCGGATGTCGGTGACGGTGGACGGCGCGGTCGTGGACGCGACGTCCACGCGGTTCGGCTTCCGCACGATCGAGACGCAGGGAACGCGGCTGCTGCTCAACGGGCAGCCGCTGCGGATCTGCGGATTCAACCGCCACGAAGACACTCCCGCCGCCGGCCTGGCCCGCAGCCTCGACGCGGCCCGCGACGACCTCGTGCGCATGAAGGCCCTGGGGGCTAACTTCGTCCGCATCCACTACCCGAACGACGTCGGCATGCTCGACCTCTGCGACGAGATTGGCATGCTCGCCATGACGGAGATGCCCGCGGGCTCCAGTAGCGGCCATGCCGAGGCCTACCTGCGGCGAATGATCGCCCGGGATCGGAACCATCCGGCGGTGATCTTCTGGTCGGTCAGCAACGAGACGAACGAGGGTGATCGCCAGGTGGTCGAATGGAACGACCGCAACGTGCAGCTGGCGCGGAGCCTCGACCCCACGCGGCTGGCGGTGCACGTGTCGGAACGCGGCCGGTGGGCCGAGCCCAAGCACCATCCGCTCTTCACCTACGACAGCGTGATCTGCCTCAACGGCTATCCCTCCGAACTCGGGCGGATCTGGGGGAAGGATCCCGCCTACGACTTCCAGAAGGCCCGGCGGTATTGGGAGGAAGCCCTCGAGGAGATCCATCGCCGCTATCCCGACAAGCCGATCCTGGTCACCGAGTTCGGCTACCCGACGGGCCGGGCCATGCAGGAAACGGTGGACGGCACGGAGGGGCCGGCGATGCAGGCCCGGGCGATCGAGGCGGAGTACGCCGCGTTCGACGAGCCGTACGTGTGCGGCGGGTGCATCTGGTGTTGGGCCGATCACCCCTGGCCGAAGCAGGCCTACAAGGTGGAGACGAGCCCCTACGGCATGTTGACCCGCGACCGGCGGAGCAAGGGGGGCGGCACGGAGGACGTCGTCGCCCGCGTGTTCAAGGGCGAACGGCCCGCCGCGGGCGACGCCCCGCGGGGTGAACGGCCAGCGGCCGAAGCGGCTCTGCTCCTGGAAAACCGTCTCGTGGCCGTGGAGATCGACCGGGCGACCGGCGCGGTGCGCGCGATCCGCGACAAGGAGCTCGATCAGCGACATGCGTTGGAGGGGATCGGGTTCGAGGCGACCGTGGCCGGGAAGACCGTCCGCGCCGTGCAGGCGAAGGCCGCGGAGGTCCGCGACGGCGGGGCGACGCTGCGGTTCGCCGACGGCGGACTCGACGTGACGCTCCGCTACACGCTCGGGGCCGACGACCGCTTCGTGGAGAAGTGGGTGGAGATCAGGGCCGCCGACGGGAAGGCCTTCACGCTCGACTCCGTGCTCCTCGAGGATCTCACGACGACCGCCTTCTCGGAGATCCACTTCCACGACGACCAGACGATCTGGCACTGCCCGATCAACCTCTTTCTGCGTGCTGAAAAGGGGGGCTGCTTCGCCGGGCTCGAATATCCCTACTGGGAACTGAAGCAGAACGGCAGGGAAGGATTCCGGCTCGGCTACGAGCCCCACGACGAGGTGGCGGCGGGGGGCGTGCACGTGGGCGAGCGGTATTTCCTCGGCGTCTACAAGAAGGAAGGCATCGAGCGGCGTTCGCAGGGGCCGTATCCCGGCCGCGGCCGCTCGCCGCTCATGTCGTGGGGGCATACGGGGCTCGCCCAGCAATTCGTGGGCGGGAAGATTCCGCCGGAGGTGCCGGACGTGCCGCCCGAGGTGCTCGACTGGGGCGAGGTCTGGGCGATGCAGGACTTCATGCGCCGCATCCAGCCCGACGACTTGCAGCTTCCCGAGGACGGCTACTGGGTCTGGCAGAACGGCTGGTGGGCCGGCCTCTTCGATCCGAAGTTGGAGATCATCGACGCGCTGAAGGCCGCCGGCGTCCACGACATCATGACGGCCCACACCTGGTATGGCCGCGGCAACCACCCGAACCTCGAGGCCTATCTCTACAAGATGCGGATCGATCCGCTCGGCTTCCCGCAGGACGCGGCGGTGGCCGGGTTGGCGGGGGGCAATCCCGGCGCCGGCTGGCATGCCCCGCAGGAGGTGAAGCTCGACGCCTTCAAGCCCGGCGAGTTCACGGCCGATTTCAGGGCGCCCCCGGCGATGGAGAAATTCATCGAGCACGGCCGGAAGCATGGCGTGCACGTGAGCAGCTTCGCGGTGCCGGGCCTGCTCTTCGAGGCCAGGCCCCAGTGGCGGTCGCTCGACGAGAAGGGGAATCCGAGCCAATACCTCTTCGGCCGCGGTGTCTCATGCCCGGCCTGCGACGACTACATGGCGCACGCGCTGGCCGTGCACGAGGCGGCGTTCGAGAAGTATCAGCCGCGGTGGTGGGGCTGGGACGGCCGCTGGCTCAGCCACTGGGAGGTGCCGCAGTATCGCCCGGGCGGCTTGGGCGCCGGGCCCGATCCCTGCTTTGCCAAGGACCACGGCCATCCGCCGGGCGACAACCGCTACCGGGAGTGGAAGAACATCATGCGCTTCCTGGAGACGCTGCGGCGGAAGCATCCGCGCATGTGCCTGGAGGCCTACTACGGCCTCAAGCGGGGCGAGCCGTGGGCGCTGCGGCACCTCAACGCGGCCGACAACTACTACGAGACCAACGGCGCCGACATGAACCGGCTGCAGGCCTGGCACAACCAGAACGACCGGTTCCGCCCGGTCTATAGAAACTACTGCGCGATCTTCGGGGAGGCGCCCGCGGCGTTTCAATACAACGTGATCTCCGCGCTGAGCATGTCGGCGTACACCCAGATCGGGCCCGGCTTCAAGGGGCTTGCGAATCCGGAGAATCGCGCCTTCCTGGCGAAATGGCGGGCGTGGGGGAGCGAGCACCACGCGTATCTCAAGATGAAGCGGGACCTCTTCGACTGCCCCGGCGACTCGGCCGTGGATGGCAGCGCCCACGTGATCGGGGATCGCGGCTTCGTGTTCCTATTTCCGGGCGGTTTCGACGCGAAGAAGCCGCCGCAGGTGGTGCGGGCGACGCTGCCGCTGAATCGCTGGCTGGGCCTCGAGGAGCGGCCGCAGGCTCTCTACGAGGTGAAGGAAATTTATCCGCGCGAGAACGTGGACCTCGGCGTCCATCGCTACGGCGACGAGCTCGCCTACGACATGCCGGCGGGTTCGGCGGTGATCCTGTCGATCGCCCCGGCGCCGCCGGGCAGCGCGCCGAACCGGCCGGCCGCGCCGGCCGCCGCGGGCACCACCGTCGTGAAGGCGTTCACCGCCTTCGCACGGTGACATGGCAGTCGCGGACTGCTATCATCCTCCCCATTCTCCCCCCCACTGCCCTCCCCATGAAAATCACCCGCGTCGAAACCCACGTCTGCAACGCCCGGATGCGGAACTGGGTGTTCGTGAAGGTGGTCACCGACCAGCCCGGGCTCTGGGGCTGGGGCGAGGCCACGCTCGAATGGCACACCCGCGGCATCGTCGGCGCGGTGCAGGATCTCGCCGAGCTCGTCGTCGGCGAGGATCCCACGCGGGTCGAGCATCTCTGGCAGATGATGGTCCGCCAGCACTTCTGGCACGGCCACGGCATCGAGCGGGCCACCGCGATCGCCGGCATCGACATCGCCCTCTGGGACATCCTCGGCAAGGTGGCGAACCTCCCCTGCTCCAAGCTCTGGGGCGGCCCTGTCCGCGACCATGTCCGCACCTACTGCCACCTCGGCGGCGGGAAGATGGAAGACTTCTACGAGACCGCGGCCGACGACGCGAAGCGATTCGCCGACCTCGCCCGGCAGGCCGTGGCCGATGGCTTCACCGCCTTCAAGAGCATGGCGGTGCCCCCCACCATGCCGCTCGAGGGCCTGAAGCCCGTGCGAGCCGCCGAGCAGGCGGTGGCCGCGATGCGGGAGGCGGTGGGCGACGGCATCGACATCATGGTGGACTGCCACGCCCGCCCCTCGCCGGTGATGGGCCTGCAGTTTGCCAAGGCCCTCGAGCCCTACGGCCTCTACTTCCTCGAGGAGCCCTGCTGGCCCGAGAGCATCGCCGGGCTTCGCGACATCAAGAACGCCGTCCACACGCCGCTGGCCACCGGCGAGCGGATCACGCACTTGGCCGAGTTCGAGCGGCTCTTCGCGGCGGGCGCCTGCGACGTCTGCCAGCTCGACATCACGCACTGCGGCGGGCTCTCCGCGGCGAAGCGGATCGCCGCCCTCGTCGAGGCCCACCGCCTCGCGCTCGCCCCGCACAATCCGCAGGGGCCGGTGAGCACCGCCGCCTCGCTCGAACTCGGCTTCTCGCAGCCGAGCTACGTGATCTGCGAGACCGTCCACGCCGACGTGCCCTGGCGACACGACGTCGTCCGCGAGGGCTTTACCGTGGAGAAGGCAGGCCGCATCGTGCGGCCCAACACGCTGCCCGGCCTCGGCATCGAGATCGACGAGGCCGAGGTGAAGAAGCATCCCTTCGAGCAGGAACTGCCGCAGCGGGTCTTTTACTCCGACGGCAGCGTGGGCGACTGGTAACCGGAGACGAGCCGCATGACGACACCTTCCCCCCGCCCACTCGCCGGCGTCCTGCCGATCGTGCACGTGCCGTTCGACGCGGATGACCGCATCGACGCTGCCGACCTGCGGCGCGAGGTCGATTGGATCTTCGCGATCGGCGCCGACGGCCTCGGCACGGGCATGGTGTCGGAGGTGAATCGGCTGACCGCCGCGGAGCGGGAGACGCTGCCAAAGCTGCTCGTCGAATTCGCGGCGGGCCGCGGGCCTGTCTTCATGAGCGTGGGCGCCGAGACCGCCGCGGCCGCGCGGAGCCTCGCCGTGGCGGCCGAGCGGGCCGGCTGCGACGCCGTGATGGCCGTGCCGCCGATCGCCACGCCGCTCGCCCCCGCCGCGCTCGGCGACTATTTCCGCGGCATCGCGGAGAGCGTGGCCGTGCCCCTCATCGTGCAGGATGCGTCGGGCTACGTGGGCCAGCCGATCTCGCTCGAAATCTACCTCGCCCTGCTCGACCGCTATGGCTCGGAGAAGATCCTCTTCAAGCCGGAGGCCGCGCCGCTCGGCCCGAATCTTTCCCGGCTTCGCGACGCCACGGGGGGCCGCGCCCGGATCTTCGAGGGTTCCGGCGGCATCCTGCTCGTCGATGCCCACCGCCGCGGGATCGCCGGCACGATGCCGGGCGTGGACCTGCTCGACGGCGTGGTGGCGCTCTGGCGGGCGCTCGAATCGGGGGCGGCCGACGACGCGATCTACGAGTTGTCGCTGCCGATCTGCGGGATCGTGGCGCTCCAGATGCAGGCCGGCCTCGACGGCTTCCTGGCGATCGAGAAATACCTGCTCGTGAAGCGTGGCCTGTTCACGTCCGACCGTCGCCGGCAGCCCTACGCGTGGTCGCTCGACGAGGAGACCGCCCGCGAGGTGGACCGCCTCTTCGACCGGCTCACGGCCGCCGTGCCCGC